>CAXBOL010000593.1:0-3867 GCA_963977295.1 uncultured Opitutaceae bacterium | reverse complement strand
GCGGCAGCCGCGTAATCGAAAAGAAGGGTCTCGCGACCAGCATCCTTCGCAAGACCGGCGACAATTGGAAGATCATCCAGTCCCACCATTCCTCACGAAATCTACCGACCCCGAAGTGACCGGATTGGTCGAATCACTACCCAACTCAGTCCGACGGGAACTGCATCTGACACAGACGACGCGCCAACCTAAGCTTGGGGGCTACGAGCCCACTCTTTAGGCGGGAGTTCAAGGCAAACAAACCACGATTCAATCCAAGACATCTGCACTCTCCAATCCCGTGCTATCATGAAAACATCCTTTTCTAATTCATCTTTCTCCCGCCGCTCATTTGGAGACCCTCGCAGGGACTTTTTCACTCTCACATTCCGCGGGCCGACCACCGGTCGGATAACCACCCCGGAGGCGGAAAGTCCTGTCTCTCGGTTGATTTTTTGCGGGATACAGACCTTTCGGTCGTTAAACTTAAAAAGACCAAATGAAAAAGACCCCAATCTTCCTCCTAATTCTGGCCATGCAACTCACGGTCGCATCCGCCGCTGATCCAGAACCAAACGAATCGAAGCCCGAATTGCCCTCGACGGGCATTAACCTACCCCGGCCGGCAGGCGGTTGGATCAACGTTGAAGCCGAAAACGTTCGACTCGTGGTCCGATTCTTCGACGAAGACAAGGAACCCACTCCACCTGACGTATCGTCTGGATTTGTTCGGTTACGTTATCCCGGAAAAGGCCCCGAGCGCGCCGTGCTGAACATCGAGAACGACATCCTGGCCACACCGGCAAAGCTGCGCCCGCCTCACAATTTTTTTGTAATTCTAAACTTATTTAGCGAGGACCGCGATGAGCCTGAGACTCACACTTTCAAATACCCCTAATTCGACTCTTCGAACGAATCACACATGTCCTGTAGGGTGAAACCCATCAAAGCACCGTGCCAAAAACCGTCACCTCATGGCAGACTTTACAAATAGTTTGAGGGAAACTCCCACCGCCGGCGTATCACTTTATATCTCCGCTAGGTTTGTTCGTTTCCTTTGCTTCACGGCTCATCAGCCAAGCCATTTCATCCCTGCTACGTGTGGTATTCTCGATGGTGCCGCGAGCGAGTTGGTTAGGGGCTTTGATTTCATACGCCCCGGTGAATAAAACCGACAGACCATCTAACTCTCGCCACTTCTTCGCTCTCCTTTCGGGCGGCAAAGGGGCTCCCTTAACTTCAATTCTTGGTAACGCTCATGCTTCGTGGGCGACCAAGTCCAACTCTGAATAAATCCATATGATGAAAACTAAAATCCACCTCACTCTTCTCGCGATCACAGCCCTGCTGGGATCCGCTATCATCGCCTCAGCCCATGGCAACGAATTCAAACCTGCCTTCGTCGATAGCCTCGTGCCTGACTATCTCGCCGTCCAAACGGCGCTAGCCGGAGACGACCTCGCCGGCGCCCAGAAGGCAGCCAGCCAACTTGTTGCCACCGCTAAGCACGGCCCAAAATTTGCGGCCTTCACCACGCCTGCGGCTGACCTCGCCAACGCCAAAACTCTCCAGGCGGCGCGGACTCAGTTCCAAACGGTCTCGATGGAGATGCAGGATCTAGTCGATCACGTGGGCACCACAGATAAGCACACCTTGTTCGAAGCTCACTGTCCGATGGCTTTTGATGGCAAAGGCGGCGATTGGCTCCAGGGAAACCAAGAAGTCTCCAACCCCTACTACGGCGCCAGGATGCTCCGCTGCGGGAGCATCAAAGGCCAAGTCGCTGGCGAGGAATCCTCGATGTCAGGCCACGGAGACAAGCATGGTCACGGCGATCATTAATACCCTCAGCGTCACCGGCGTCAAACAGCAGGACGATGTCGCTGCCACCCCAGCCGGGGTGAGACTCAGTCGAAATCGGACTGATGTCCTTTATGCCTACTGAATAAAGTAATTTCGGTTCTTCTCCTTGTAGCGACGCTCAGGGAGAAGAACCGGGAGCTTCCAGTCTCAATTTTTCCGTTTTCGAAATGACTCGTAGAATCCAGTTCTTGTTCGTCGGTCTCTTACTAATTGGAGCATTTAACGCGGTGAGCGCTCATACGCGGTCGCCTTCGCCCGAATACGTTGACACTCTTTTACCCGGATATCTCTCGGTGCAAAACGCACTCGCGGAGGATGATCTCACGGCAGCCAAAACCGCCGCTCGATCCCTACTGAAATCGGTAATTCGTGGCCCCAAGAATTTGAGCCTTAGTTCGTCCGTCAGTCGGATCAGCAAGGCACGTGATCTCGCCCATGCTCGCCAGTCATTTGCTCGGGTCACCTCCGCCATACTTCACTTAGTTGAAGAGGTTGGAACCACCGGGAAACTTAGTTTATTTCTCTGGGAATGTTCTCAAACGGAAGCAGGTGGTCGCGACATTTGGCTGCAAAGCGATCAGGTGGCTCGCAACCCTTATCATCATAAAACTGCACCGAATTGCCCGAAAATTCGGCGGCAGCTTGCTCACCAAAAATCACTACCCTGATCGGATTCGTCGTCCGCAAATTCCCGTCCGAAAATTCCTGTAATGAAATATATTCTTTGGTTTACACTACTGTTGCTCACGCGATTGATCGCTGCAGCTGCCCCCATTAACTCGCACTGCCCGGTTACGCCCGAGGATGAGATTGCCCCCGGGTTTTCGATCAACTATGAGGGGCGTGAAATCGGGTTTTGCAGCGACCGTTGCTTGCATGACTTTAAGGGCAGTCCCACGACTTATCTAGCTAACCTACCAGCTCCAGTATCGGACGATATTACGCCCGAGTCCTCGACGACTGACGGTCACGGTGAGACTGAACACGGGCACGATGAGTCGCCCTTGAATCGATCACACTCCGAAGTAGAGTCCACCTCGCAGGAAGCCGACGAGCATGACCATGCGTCTGATCATGGGGAGCCAGGTTCATCCTGGCTGGGAAAAATGGCAGTCTTATTGGGCAAACTCCATGTGCTTGCCGTCCACCTTCCCATTGGACTGCTTTCCTTTGCCGCTTTCTTTGAGTTGGTCGGCTGGTGGCGCAAGGCACCGGTTTGGCACACAGTGTCTCAGTTTAATTTTGTCGCGGGATCAGTGGCCGCCTTGAGCGCCGCTCCACTTGGGTGGCTTGCCGCCGCTAACGCCAATTACTCTCCAGATCTGCAAGACACCTTGCAGGTGCATCGTTGGCTTGGGGTCACGACCGCCCTTCTCGCTCTCGGAGGCTTGATCCTGCTTTGGCTCGAAAAACGAAGCCCCTCCCCCCGCCCCACCCTTTACCGCATCCTCATCCTGCTCGTCGCCATCATCGTGCCACTGACCGCGCACTTCGGAGGTTCTCTCATCTATGGCCCCGACTACCTCCTCTCCGGCTTTTAGGTTCCGCTAAGGTCACGACTAATCCCACCAACAAAGCAACATGCTCCTCGCTCGCGCAGTATTCACTTACTCCAACAGGTTAACTAAGACTGGCACCTCAATACATCGCGACGACGTTCGACCCAAGGCATCAGTCCTATCATGAATACACCTCATTTAAATTCATCTTTTTCCCGCCGCACATTTCTTCGAAACTCAGGAATTGCAGGCGCACTAACCGCACTCAGCCAACTCACTCCCGCCTACGGGCAGCCAAATCACGACGGTCATTCGATGAAAGGAATGGCCCGCATGTCCGCCCGGCCAAAAGGGGGGCTGAAGGAATTCGATCTGACGATTGACCACACCACCATCGATCTCGATGGCACGTCAGCCGAGGCAGTGACAGTGAACGGCGGCATCCCCGGCCCTTTGCTCCGCTTCACCGAAGGCGACGAGGCCCTAATCCGGGTGCATAACAAACTGAAAGAAACGACCTCCATCC
>CAXBOL010000592.1:0-3873 GCA_963977295.1 uncultured Opitutaceae bacterium | reverse complement strand
AACAGACAACCCACTGTTTGGTGGATTCTAACTCATTCCATTTTGAATTGGATTTAATTCGTGTCTATTCGTGTTCATTCGTGGTTTAACTGCATCGTTACGGCTAAGCGACCTTCGCGGTTAAAATTCATCGCTGCGTCCTGCTCCCACTCCACCGCGTTCATCACCTGTATTTCATCCGTGTGAATCTGTGTCCATCTGTGGTTAAAAAAACAAACCAGTCTGCGCCTCATTCTTCCGCGTTCATCGCCGTTCCTGAACGCTTGCGCGGCGGCGCGATTGATTTCCCCTGGCCCGCTGGCCTCAATCCCGGCATGACGTTACGCCCCACTCGTCCTCCTCTTCGTATCCTCGTGGCCTGCCTTGGCTGGGCCTCGATTTTAACCGCCGGCGATCTGCCCACTGCGACGCCCGAATCGGTCGGTGTATCAACTGCCCGGCTAGAAACGATGCATCAATTCGTCGCCGAGGCCGTCGAAAGTTATCCGCTCACCGGTGCCATCACCTTGATTGCGCGTCGTGGGAAAGTCATCGATTGGCAAACCTATGGCTATCAGGACAAACTCAAAGGCGTCCCCATGGAAAAGGACGCGATCTTCGCCCTCGCATCCATGACCAAGACCATCGTTTCGGCCGGGGCCATGCTGCTGGTCGAACAGGGCAAAATCCGTTTATCCGATCCCGTTTCGAAGTATCTGCCTGAGTTCCGCGACCCCCAGGTCTTCGTCCGCCTCGACGCGTCCGGCCCCGTCACCCGTCCGGCGATGTCTTCCATGCAAATCCGCCACCTTCTCACCCATACCGCGGGTTGGGCCGCCGGACCGGGTGATGGTTCCGACCTCGCGCGGCTGTATTCGTCAAATGGCTACCGAGACGCGTCGTCACTGGAGGAAATGGCCGAGCGCCTCGGCCAACTTCCGCTGCAGGACGATCCCGGCACCGCCTACGTTTACGGTCCGGCCATCGACGTGTTGGGAGCGTTGATCCAACGCGTTTCGGGTCAACCGCTGGAAGCATTTCTCAAGCAGCACCTTTTTGAGCCGCTGGGTATGGAGGACACCTTTTTCACGGTCCCCACCGCCAAGCGCCACCGTCTCACGCAAGTGTTCAAACGCGAAAAAGGCGAATTGGCTTACGCAGTGGATCCCGCCGAACACGGCACCATGCGCCGTGGGTTCGCGTCGGGCGGCGGAGGGCTCTACTCGACGGTGCCCGACTACTTTCGGTTTGCCCAAATGCTGCTCAATAAAGGCTCATACGAGGGCCGCGTCGTGCTGGGAAAAAAGACGGTGGAATCAATGATGCGCAACCAAACCGGATTCCTGGGTGATGGGGTGAAGTCCAACAATCTCTCCGAAGCCTACGGCTATGGGGGATCAGTAAAGATCGATACGTTCTACGAAAAAGACATGAGCAGCGTAGGCACCTACGGTTGGGGCGGCGCCGTTTCCACGTGGTATCGCATCGATCCGGAAGAGGCGTTCATCGCCATGTTTTTTTCCCAACACTTGCCCATGTCGTCTTCGCTCATGCCGCCCTTCGCCAACACCGCTTGGCAAGCCATCATCGAGTAACGGAGGCGGTGGCTTGGGGGGAAACCCCGTTGCCCATCGGCTTAGCGCACCTCGGCGGGCCCAGCGCTCCCGCCCTACCTATGAAACCGGTCACACCCCTGATTCGCGGGGCAGAAACCTGGGTGTATCTCACTCAAGCCAGCAGGTAAGGCGTGACCGCTGGGCGCGCCGCAAGCTGACGGTCGGTAAAGTGGGTGCGACCAATCCGAAGCATTACGCCTAAACAGCGCATTCGCGGCGAGGCTGACGCGGACGGCCCAGCGGTCCGTCCCTACCTTTTACAGTCCAACAAGATGCAGTCGGGGTATAAACCCCTCCCACATTATTCACCGCCCCATCGCTCAGTCGTCGGACTTACTCGTCTTGCCCAGAGCGGTAAACAGCTCGTCGATTTCTAGAGTCGTTTCCGGGCGCGCTCTCACGGCGTCGTAAGGCTCACAATCACCCGGCGCGGCGGTCGGATCGATCAACGCAATCGTCATGACCGGTTCGATTCGCTGCAACTGCTCACCCAATTCCCGAATGGTCAAGCCCGCACAAGGAGGCACAACCATCGCATAATTAAACGAAGTAGGCGCGAGTTTCAGTTCGCTAACCGCCGCTAGGGCATGGCCAACTTCGACGATTTCCCGATCCGGAGACAGCAGTCGGCCGACGAGGTTGGCCCGTTCCAATTCATCACCCGAGATGAGAAGAATTCGCTCCACTTTTCGGGGAGGCGCAATCGCGGGTTTCGATTCGGTCGGCTTCGGCGCCACCGCCCACGGCACTGAGGTGACGTTGTCAATATCCAGGGTGAAGACGGGACGAGTGTTGTCCGCCGAGTGACGTTCCAACGACGACCGCCGCACCCCCAACACCTGCGCGGCCTGATCCATGTCGGGCATCGTGCGTTCGACGCGCTTGATGTAAGCATTGGCCGTCAAGCGCAGTTGCTCCGCCAAGGTCGGCCAGTGCGCTCCAGCCACGGCATCGGGCAGATGATCGATCTGGATGGCATGCCCCGGCTCCAACCGAGAGGCTATCTGGTCCGCCACCCGCCTTAACTCGAAGTGATTTTGGGGCCAAGAGTAAGCGATGATCGGTCCCCGGGCGTGCTGATCAATTTCGGGGGTGCCTTCACCCAACCATGCCTTACTGGCCGCCACAGCATCGGCCAACAATGAGGGCAACGCTTCGCCGGCCTCCGACAAAGGCGCGATGCGAGTGGAGAATACGGCCAATCGAAAATAGAGGCTGTCGTTGAGCTTCATCTCGCCGACCAGGGTATCGGGATCACCCCGAATCGTCGCGATAATGCGTCCCCGGAAATCGTTGCGCAGCAGGCCTGCCAAAATACTCTGCACGTCCAGCGGCAGCGCATCGAGTGCCAGCAACACCAGCGTGCCACCGGCCATCTCCCGCAACCAACCCGTGGGGTCTTCCGTCAATCGCTCCCGCATGTCATCGACGTTTTCTGTCTCCAAATTAATAATACGAAGCGAGGCGCCGGCAAAGGTGGAGTAGCGGTGAAAGGCTTCCAACACCTCGCGACTCAACACGCCAGGACGGGCATCGAGCAGCACGTGGGATTTGGCTTGGGCCACCCACGACAAGCGTTGACGCACCACCTTCAGCCCTGGTCCGGGATAAAACGGAGCGACGACCGTTTCAAAGTCTTCCACCGGACGCTCCGGGCGAGGGGCGGAGCGACGCTCAACCACTGCCGGCACCACCACCTCTTGGGCCCGGTCGAGGACGGACTTGAGACGATCAATACGGATCGGCTTGGGCAGAAAATCAATCGCGCCCAATTGCTTGGCCTGCGCTTGCAACTCCGGGCTGTGGTCACTGGAGAACAGCGCCACGCGCGTCTTGGGGTGCTGGGCTCGGATCCGCTCCAACAGTTCGATGCCATTCAGGGGCTTCATGTGCACGTCGGAGATCACCATGTCGAAGGGTTGATCATCCATGCGCTCGAGCCCTGCCGTGGGATCAGCCACCAATTCCGCTTCATGATTCATTCCCTGTGCCAAAGTGAGCACCAGCGTGCCGGTCGCGCGGTCGCCTTCGATAATAAGTATGCGGGCCATGATTAAATTTAGATTAAGTGCCTCAAAGCGCGGCGACCTCGGCGGCGAATGCCTCGATCAAGGACGCCGAATCTTCCGGCAGATTGGGTTGTGGGTGGGGAACTTGGCCCGGGAAAAAATGGTAGCGACCGCCCTTGATTCGCACCGCTAGATGCATCGCAACTTCACCCGATTCGCCCCCCGTTGAGTCGGCTTGGATAAAACTTCCGTTACTAATCACAATGGTA
>CAXBOL010000591.1:0-3876 GCA_963977295.1 uncultured Opitutaceae bacterium | reverse complement strand
CGGCCGAAAATATGTCGGAGCAACGGGCTCGTGAGCGGGAAAACAAAGATTCGCTCCGTCGCGTGGTCTTTGTGGTCAACGACGGTAAGGTGAAGTTGGTCGATGTGGAAACTGGCATCGCCGACACGACCTACATGGAAATCAAATCAGGTATCGACGTGGGTCAGAAAATCGTCAGCGGCAGCTATGCCACCATCACTCGCGTGTTGAAGGACGATATGGCCGTCACGATCGAGAAGCGTCGTCAGGCCGACGATAAGGATAAAAAAGAGTAAGCTTAAACGGCCTTTCCCGAGATGACTGAATCCACTGTTACCGCCACGGCATCACGTTCGCTGCACCCCCCGGGGGAGCTGGTGATCGATATTGCCGGCGTCACCAAACTCTACCGTATGGGCACTGAAACGGTGCATGCCTTGCGCGGTGTGAAGATGCAGATCCACCGAGGCGAATACCTCGCGGTGATGGGACCTTCGGGTTCCGGAAAATCCACCCTCATGAACATGCTGGGTTGCCTCGATACGCCGACGGCAGGGCACTACGAATTTGCCGGCGAAGACGTGGCCGACATGACCGACGACGAATTGGCCGACATCCGCAACCGCGAGATCGGATTCGTGTTTCAAAGCTTCAATTTGCTGCCGCGCTCCAACGCATTGCACAACGTCGAGCTCCCCTTGATCTACGCCGGATTGTCCAAGTCAGCGCGCCAAGACCGGGCTCGCGAAGCGTTGATCAACGTGGGGTTGGGCGATCGCATGCATCACCAGCCCAACGAACTTTCCGGTGGCCAGCGGCAACGCGTCGCCATTGCCCGGGCGCTGGTGAATCGACCTTCGATCATCCTCGCTGACGAGCCCACCGGGGCGCTCGATACCAAGACAGGCGTCGAAATCATGCAGCTGTTCGAGGACCTGTATGAAAAGGGCAATACCATCATCATGGTGACGCACGAAGAGGACGTGGCACGACATGCCCGCCGTATCGTGCGGCTACGTGATGGACTGATCGAATCCGACGAACCGAATGCGTGAGCTGAGTCACAGTTTTGGGTGCTTCAATCGTAAATCTAAAATCTAAATGCGTCGTTTGTTTCTAGAGTTGTTTGAGTCGGTGCGGATCGCGGTGACGCAGATCCGGGCCAACAAGATGCGCTCCGGTCTGACCGCGCTCGGCGTGGTGATCGGTATCGTCGCGGTGACCCTGATGGTGACGGCGATCAAGGGCATCGATAAAGGGATCGACGACAGTTTTAAGGGCTTCGGTGACGATATCCTCTACGTCGGGAAATGGCCATGGACGGGCACCAACGAATGGTGGATTTACCGTAATCGCCGCGATATCCGCACGACGTATGCCCAACCGATAAACCAGTGGATCAAAGCCAATCCTGATTCGGCCCTCATTCGAGCGGTCCCGGCCGACAACACCCAGACCGATGTAGTGCGGGGCGACTTGAAAGTGAGCGGCATGTTTCTGACCGGCACGTCGCATGAGATGGCGCTCGTGCAAAAATCGGACATGGCCGAGGGGCGATTCTTCAACGAATTTGAGGACCAGCACGGGTCCAAAGTCGCGGTGATTGGTTATGACGTGGCCGACGCACTTTTCCCGAATGAGTCGCCGATGGACCAGACTGTTCTTGTTCGTGGCGCTCCATTTCGTGTGATCGGTGTGGCGGAACGCCAGGGCAGCTTTCTGGGGGCGTTCAGTTGGGATTCGAGCTTGATCATTCCCATTCGTGCGTATCGGCACAACATCCACGGTCGCGACGAAGGCGATGTGCAGGTGCAGTATGACGTGACGCGAGGCGACCAGGCCCGGGATGAATTACGCGGACTCATGCGGCGTATCCGTCAATTGGACCCCGAGGATCGCGATGACTTTGAAATCAATGAATCGACCGTGATTCGGCAGCAGCTTGACCCCATCAAGAACGGCATCGCGACTGCCGGTTTGGTCATCACGGGGCTGGCCTTGTTTGTGGGAGCAATAGGCATCATGAACATCACCTACGTGAGCGTGAAAGAACGCACACGTGAAATTGGCACTCGCAAGGCGATGGGCGCACGGCGACGCACGATTTTGTTACAATTCTTGATTGAGGCCGTATGTATTTGTCTCGTCGGCGGTTTGATCGGACTCGGCCTGACGTGGGGCTTGGCGGCAATAATCGTCATGGTCGCGCCATCTTTTCCGATCGTGTTCTCTCCCTCGGTCGTGCTCGTGGCGATGACTCTTTCGACCATCGTCGGCGTGACCAGTGGCTTCCTGCCGGCCCTCTCCGCCAGCGCGTTGGACCCCGTGGAGGCCTTGCGTTATGAATGATTCAAAGGCGCTAAAATCGGTCCGGCTGCTGAAGGCGGGTCGGGCTTCATGCCCGACGGTTTGGGGCGGAGGTAAGACAACGGATGTCGGGGGTAAACCCCGACCCACGGAGAGCGCGAGCGTGGCGAGTGATTTGATTTTCGGCCACGGTTCGTCGTGCGCCAAGATTGGTGAGGTAACCTTATGAATATCTGGGAAACAGTGCGGTTGGCGTTTTCTTCGCTGCGGTCCAATAAGCTGCGTTCCTCGCTCACGATGTTGGGTATCACTATCGGGATCTTTACGGTAATCGGGGTGATGACGGCGGTGAGTGGGGTGAAGTCGAAGATCCAGGACGGACTCAATTTTCTGGGTGCCAACAGTTTTCAGGTATCCAAATTTCCGATCGTCAACTTCAGTGACCCGCGGGAGAAGTTTGGTAATCGCCCCGATATCCGTTTGCGCGAGGCGATTCGATTCAAGGACCTCATGGCGGGGTATGCCCGGGTCAGTATGATCACCAGCCGGGGGGGGCGTCGGGTATTCTTCGAAAAAGAAAATACCAACCCGGATGTGCGCCTTGTGGGCACGGATGAAAATTATCTCACCAGCTATTCATTCGAAGTTGCGCAAGGGCGCCCCATTTCGGCGGACGATGTGGATTTTGCGCGGTCGATTTGTCTGATCGGCGAGGATCTCCGCCAGAAGTTGTTTCGTAACCAGGACCCGTTGGGGGAAATCATCCGGATTGATGGCAATTCATTCACCGTAGTGGGTCTGTTGGAGGCCAAGGGGTCGTCTTTCGGTCAGAGTCAGGATAACATTGTGATCACGCCGATCACGCGGTTCTTCAACGCATATGGACGAGCGGACCGATCGATCAGTTGCAATGTGCAAGGGGAGTCGCCGGAAGAGTTGGACGACCTGCAAGAGATGGCGATTGGGTCGATGCGTATCGTGCGGGGGCTCTTACCCGAGGATAGCAATGATTTTGAAATCACCACCAATGACTCTCTCGTGCGCACCTTCGACCAAGCCCTCAATACGGTGGCGATTGGGGCTTTCGTGATCAGCGCGATTGCACTCCTGGCCGCGGGGGTCGGTGTGATGAATATCATGCTGGTGAGCGTAACCGAACGCACCCGTGAGATCGGGATTCGTAAGAGTCTCGGGGCCCGTAAAAAGGCGATCCTTTACCAATTCCTGTTGGAGGCGGTGGCGCTATCGCTCTTTGGCGGCATCGCCGGAGTGCTGCTGGGTATCGGCGGAGGAAACCTCGCCGGTCAATTGCTCAGTGCGGCGGTCGTCTTCCCCGTGGGATGGGCTACGGCGGGACTGGTGGTGTGCTGCGGTATCGGGGTGACCTTCGGGCTGTATCCCGCATGGAAAGCGGCGTCGCTTGATCCGATCGAAGCCCTGCGCTACGAGTGATCTCAATACTTCGTCAAAATGCTCTAGCCGTCTGTATCGGGTTGTTTTTCGGCTTCGTCACAGAGCCGAGCCGGAATTTCGAGCCCGAGATCACAGAGAAAAAACAGTTAGGAATTCAAATCTAGTATGGCCTCTGTG
>CAXBOL010000590.1:0-3882 GCA_963977295.1 uncultured Opitutaceae bacterium | reverse complement strand
TGACCGCATTGACTGCGGCGGTCGGTTCCTGCCCGGGCGGCGGGCTTTCGCGGTTCCCGACCACGAATTTGCGGACATCGCCCCAGTTCAAAAAGGGAGCGAAGGACGAGAAGCTGGCCGAGGCCACGCCGGGCAGGGCGGTGAGACGTTCCGAGGCGAGGTGCTGAAATGCGGTGATCTTGTCGTCGTCCCCGTAGCCACCCGCCGGGAGCACGATGTGGCCGGTCACCAGTCGCTCGGAATCCCAGCCGGCGCGGCGGTTGTTCAACTCGTGCAGGCCGCTGATATGCACGCCAGCGCTGGCCAGCAGCACCATCGCGACGGCGAACTGGCCGACGATGAGGACCTGACGAAAACGCTGGGGGCCGCGTCCGCCGGTGGTGCCGCGACCGCCGCTCTTGAGCGTTTGGTTGAGGTCAAGTCGGCGGGCGAACAGTGCCGGGGCAATTCCGAAGGCGACCGCGGTGAAGAGCGAGGCCCCGCCGGCCCACACGAACACCTGCCAGCCGAGATCGATCACCACCTGTTCGCCGTTGTCACCGGTGGAACGCATCGCCAGGTAGTCCATGAACCAGAGTGCGACGAAAATGGCACAGATGCCGCCGGCCAATGAAAGCAGCAGCGACTCGGCGAGCAGCGGCCGGAGCAGCTGGGTGCGCGAGGCCCCGAGGGCGGCGCGCACGGCGAACTCGCGGGCGCGGGCCATGGTGCGGGCGAGGAGCAGATTGGCGAGGTTGGAGCAGGCGATGAGCAGCACCAGGGTCGAGAGTCCGACCATCATCCCGATCATCACGTTGGCGCTCTGCGGCAGAATGCTGTCCTGCAAGGGCACGACGCGCCACGTGCTCCCGGCGTTTTCAACGGGATACTCCTTTGCGAGGCGCTCGCCGAGGTTGGCGACCAGACCCACGACCTCGGCCAGCGTGTGCCCGGCGTTGCGTTGGATCAAGACGCGCAGGGTGGTGGTGGTGCGGTCCTTCGTCTGCGCGGGGCTGAACGCCAGCGGCCGGAAAAAATCAGAACCCCCCAGGTGGCGCCAGTCGTTGAAGGAGAGGGGCAGCACGCCGATCACCTGGTGCGGTTCGCCGTCGATCCGGACCGTGCGGTTGACGATGTCAGGATCACCATCGTAGCGATTGAGCCAGGTGCGGTGACTGAGGATGACCACGCGGTCGCGGCCGGGGGCGTCCTCGTCCGGATGGAAATCGCGGCCGAGTTGCGGCTGGATGCCAAGCAAGGCAAACAGGTTGACGCTGCACCGGTTGCCCGAGGCCATCTCGGCGGGTCGGCCGGGTTCAGAGAGGCTCACGTTTGCCGGGGTGTAGGCGGCGGTGTCGCCGAACGACTCCCGGGCGTGCTGCAGTTCGATGAAATCGGCAGGAGCGAGGTTGCCTTCCGGGTTCTGGGCGGTGGCGCGGTAAAGGCGGACCTGCGAGTCGGTGGTGGGATAGGGCAGGGGCTTCTGCATGACGCCGATGAACATGCTATACATCGCGGTGTTGGCGCCGATGCCGAGTCCGAGTGTCACGATCGCGATCAGGGAAAATCCGGGGGTCTTGTAAAGGGAGCGGACGCCGAGCCGGAGGTCGTGGAAAAAATTCTCCAACCACCGCCAGCCACGGCCCTCGCGGGCCTGCTCCTGGATGCTGGCGAGATTGCCGAATTTCCGCAGCGCCGAATTCCGGGCTTCAGCGGGCGAAAGACCGTCGGCGATCTGGTCTGCCGTGCGCGCTTCCAGGTGGAAGCGCATCTCTTCGGCCATGTCCTGCTCGAGTTTGTTTTTCCTAAACAGAGCGCGCAGACGATAAAGGATGTGGGACGATAGAGGCATGGCGGACGGCTGGTTCGGTGTGGTCAGGCTTCTTTCATCACCAGGGCGATGATCGCGGTCATGCGGTCCCAACTCTCGGTGGCGGTTTCGAGTTGTTTGCGACCAGTGCGGGTGAGGGTGTAATACTTCGCGCGGCGGTTGTTTTCGGTCATGCTCCACTCGGCCTTGATCCAGCCCTTTGCCTCCATGCGATAGAGCGCGGGATAGAGGGAACCCTCGTCCACCTGAAGCGCGCTCTGGGAGAGCTGCTCGAGTTTCTGAGTGATGCCCCAGCCGTGGAGCTCGCCGCGGCTGAGCACCCGCAGGACGAGCATATCCAAAGTGCCTTTCAGTAGATCCTCTTTCTTGGCCATGAAGCTGACTTAGGACATCTAAGGCAAAGGTCAAGAATCTTCCTTAGACAATCTATGTGATGAGCACCAGAACCATGGACGACTCCGAGGGAGGAGACGTTGGTATTCACAACTGCTCGGCCAACCGGTCGGCAAGTATCCCGGTCGAAAAATTTTCGGAACCCCGTGCAGGCCGTCAGCCCCAAGATGCTAAAAACTCGATCTGCACGCGATGCCGACCACAACAAACCGGCGGAGCCACCAGAAAATTGATTGCGAACACTATGGGAATAACCGGCGCCGACGCGGTGTGTGGGGCGATGGTGATGAAGGGGTTCTTAACATCCAGATCGCTCTGGAGGTTGATCGCGCCGGAGACGCGGAACCCGACGGTTCGCGGGCCTTTGGTCTCGACGGCGGCGCGCAGGCTGCCCTCGCCGGTATCATTGAGATTGGTGACCGCATAGACGGCGCCGCCACGCCCGCCGACGGTATACTTTCCTTAACCTTCGACCGTGGGGAACGCGAGCTGACCTTGCGCGAACGCGCCGATTGAGCACAGGGCGGCGAGGAGCAGCAGAGTGGACTTGGTGAGCACTTTGTTCATGGGGTAAGTTTATCGGGGATCGTGTGCCGGGAGGGTTCCCTCGACCCGTAAGTGCCGGCCAATTGATCGAAAGAAATGCGAGACATCATCTCGAGTGGACATGCAGGATCAGTGGCGCCTGGCCCCAATCGTCTGGTGGGGTGAGTATCGCGGCGCCGTTGCCGAGTAACCCTGCGGGGAACCGCGCCCCGGTTTGCGGGTTGAACCACTCCGCGTTGAGCGCTGACTTTGCGCCGGCCACATCGAGGGTGAAGGGTTTCGCTTCGTTGAGGAACACGACGTATTCGCGACCGGGTTCAGCCAGACACCAGCCGGTGCTGACGAGCCGGTCGGAGGGCTCCAGCGTCCAGTAATCCGTTGCCCGCCAGAAGGCGCCGAAGTGCTTAAAATAAGCGTAGCCGGGGGGCACGTCGAGCGGGCGGACAATGTCCCACGCCGTATAGGTGTAGTAGTAGGCGATGTAGCCGCCGGCCACCGCGATTTCCCAGGCCGTGCGCAACGTGGCTTCGGGAGACTCGGCTTTGCCGAAGGTCTTGTCCATGAGTCCCAACGGGCCGTTCTCGTAATCGGACTCCACATTCGCCACCGGCCAGGCGCGGCGCTCGCGCTGACGCACCACAACATCATGCCAATCCTTGTGCTGTTGGTCGGTGCGGAAGTCGGTGAGCTCGTCGTAGGCGCCGGAATCGTTGGCGACGTCGTCGTCATGGACGGTCGTGAGGTGATGCCACGCATCGTTTTCCCGGAGCCACTTCAGCCAGCCCTGCTTGTAGGCCAGGTCCTTTTCGTAGTGCGCCTCCTTGGCGAAATCCCAGATGATATTCGGATACGCCGCGTAGCGGGCCACCAACCAGCGGAAGAACAGTTTCTCCTCGTCGCTGCCCTGTTCGGGCCAATTTACCTTTTTGTTGTAAACTTTCAGCAGCATGTGCGCCTGCATACCGCGCTCGGCGAGCGCGGTCATCACGCGGTCGTAATGCCGCCAGTAGGCCAGGTTCATCCGACTGTGATCGGGGGCATCGTTGGTGCCTTCCCATGGGTAGAGGAGGGCCGGGCCATAGTCGTCCGGACCGGTCTTGCCGGAGCGCCATTTGGTGTCGTGCGCGTAGGCA
>CAXBOL010000589.1:0-3886 GCA_963977295.1 uncultured Opitutaceae bacterium | reverse complement strand
ATCTCGGCTGCTGCGTTCGACTAAAAAACAACGCTTCCTTCACGTAATCTTGGATCTTCGTCACGTTGCGGACACACAACTCGGCCAACTCGCGTCGAGATTCGTCGACTTCGCTCACATTGATGATCCCGAAAAACGTGCTCAGTGGAGTAAGCAAATTATTGATGTCATGCGCCAAACCTCGTGCCATGGTGGCAATCGAATCCCACCGCTCCGCCATCGCCACATGCGATTTCAACCGCAGTTGATCCAAAACCAAACTTAAGTTGCCGGTAAGACTCTCGAGCAGGTCCACATCGATGGCGGTGAACGGCAACCCTGACTTTTTAGGCCCCAGGAGCAGCAACCCAAAGGGCTCATTGTTCGACAGCAAAGGGAAGCAGTATTCGGCATTGGACACGTCGAAAGGGGTGTCCCCTAAAAGCACCCGACTTCCGCCGGCGCCCAATTTTCGCAGGACTGTCAGATCCAGACTCGATTCCCCTGATTTACGGAAGAACTCAAACAACGCCGAACCAGCTTCCACCGAATCAACCAGCGGTTTGGATTGTTCGGGGTATTGCAGCACCAAATCCATCATCTGCGACCGGTTGTCCAACGCGATCAAGTGCAGGGCCTTCACCTCAACCGACTCAACCAGAACCTCCTTCAAGCCCGCCAGCAATTCTTCCGCATTGGCGTAATAAGGCATGCGAGGAATGAAATCTCCCAGACGTTCCTGATACTCAAATTGATCCCCCAAAATTCTGCGCTCCAAGTGCTCTGAGCCCACGCCCAAAAGTTTCGGGAAAAAACGTCCGGTCATCACGGCACTGATCACGATCACCACCACGGCAGAAATGAACGAATACGGCGTGAAAGCTTCGCGATTGAACACCGCAGCGACCAGCAGCAATGCAAACGAAAATGAGACCAAAAACATCAGTCGCACGATCGTCGCCGAAGAGCGACCGAGCGTGACGCGGACGTCCAACAGACGATCTTGCAACACGCTGTAACCCACTAGCAGACCGTAAAATGCGGCCATCAACGTGCCCCAAGGGTAAACCGGTATCGAGGTAAACGGGTAATTGCCCTGACCGAAAATCGGTAGCAGGTCATGTCCCCCAAACACGAGTAACCCTGCGTTAGCGGTAATCAGGGTCGAAAGCCGGCGACGCTCCCGCAATTGACTCTCACGCCTCCGCCGAAACAAGACGACCAGCGCCGGAATCGCGTGAAACGGAAAAATCGCCGAATAGACAAAATAGGTCGGACCCGGCACGCCATACCACGCATACGCTGAGTGCCTCACTCCTTCGACAAAGAGTCCCGAGAAATTGGTTCCCGCCAGCACCAGCGCCGCCACGTAGGGAATCATGATCCAGCGCTTTACTTCGATTTTTGAAATCAACAACGACAGATGCAGCACCGTCGGCGGGATGAAGATTACGCCGAAATGCAGAATCCTCGCCCAAATGATGGCCCAGTCGGCCGAATCGACGTGAAACATCATGAACGCCCCGCCGTTCCAAATCGACAACGCCGCGCCCCACAACAGAAAGACCTGATTTATCCGCGAATTTGGATCCCGGCTAAAAACGAAGAGCGCCAGCGGGAAGTTCAGCAGAGCTGCCAGCAGGGGGGCTAGGTCGATAAACGTCATGCGCCTTCGACTCGTTTAAAGATAATGGCGGACTGTTTCCCTCCGAATCCTGCGTTGAGATTCAGCGCCGCTCTCACGGGGTAAGGACGGGCGCCGTCCACCACATAGTCCAGATCGCAACCGGCTTCGGGGTTGGTCAAATTTATCGTGGGCGGGATTACAGACCGCGAAATTGACAACGCACATATCGCCGCCTCCAACGCTGCACTGGCCCCCATCAGATGTCCGGTAATCGGCTTGGTCGCGCTGACAGAGAAACCGTGTGCGTAATTCCCAAATACATGCTTCAGTGCCAGCGTCTCGATGGAGTCGTTCGACGCCGTCGCCGAACCGTGGACGTTGACGTAGTCGACTTCATCCAATCGCACGCCCCCATCCCGCAACGCCATCGTGATGGACCGAACCGTTCCTCGCCCTTCCGGATGCAAGGCGATGGGGTGATACGAGTCACAAGCACGTCCCGTTCCCGCCAATTCCGCGTAGATCTTGGCCCCACGCGAAACCGCATGGTTATATTCCTCCAAGACCAAAAAGGCTGAACCTTCGCCCAGAATGAATCCGTCGCGACGTTCATCAAACGGCCGCATGGCCTGGGTGGGTTCATTCAATTCCCGCGTCATCACTCCGGCCGCCGCGAAAATCGCAAAATAACCCGCCACGATGGGGGCCTCGGCGGCGCCCGCGATCATTACATCGGCCACATCATCCTCGATCTCACGTTTTCCGTGTGCGAGCGCATCATTACCCGCACTACAGGCAGATCGTCGTGGCTTGGCCCTGAATCCCCAGCGCGATCGCAATCTCGCTGCTGCCCCCGCCACAAAACGCCGTGACCAAATTGCTGGGTTTGATCGCCTTGTAACCGATTTCGAGAAATCGCTCGTGAGACTTCAACGTGTTGTCCAAACCCGACACCGAGGTGCCCTCCACCACCCCAATGCGGTCGGCAGAGATCTTGTTCAAGTTGAGTTGAGAATCCGTCAGAGACTTCTTGGCCGCCGAAATGGCGAACAAGAGTGAGCGATCCAATCGATTGATCTTTTTCGGATCCACATACTCCTCGAACGAAAAATCATTCACCTCGCAGGCCAGACGACACGGCATGCCCTTGGGCTCAAAACGCGTGAGTTTTCCGGCGGCGCTTTTGCCCGCGCACAACGAATCCCAAAAGGTGTCCACCGTCGTTCCGTTCGGAGCGACGATACCTATTCCCGTCACCACCACCCGCCGTTTGTGCATCGATGCCATCAAGCTTGAGGCCTACGCATCGGCAACAAGGCCGAAGTCGAGGCAATATAATCCACGTATTTCACACCAAATTGTTCGATCATCGATTTCTCCTCCACCCGGATGCGCCAAGCAATCACCGGAAAGAGCACGATGACCATCGCGATTGTGGAGTAGGCCGCATTCATCACCAAGATTGCCCCCAGCACCTCCATGATCGCGGCCGTATAAATCGGATGACGAATCCAACGGTAGGGACCGCTTTTGACCAATTCGTGTTTCTCGCGAATTTCCACGTGCACCGACCACATTCGGCCCAAGGCCTTCCCTGCCGCCCCGCGCAGTAAAAACGAACTGATCGCAATCACCAGGCCCGGAAGAAAAGTAGGCAAAAACAGGCGCTGATCTCGCACCAGATACTCCACCAAACTCAGGGCGACAATCGAAGACCCGGCCATCAACATGGCAGAAAACGTTGCCGGTGACTTGATCGTGCCTGTCACAACATCGCGTTTGATGAAAAATTCCCGTATCCGCATGAGATACAGGGCAATCACACAAATAATCGGAAGGAGGAAATCGAGGGACGAATTAAACATCTCAAAAGTCTGAACTCAATGGTCGAACACCGGGGGGAGCTTTGGCCGACAGCGAAAAAAATCGTCAACTCCCACTCCATTGGATGACGATCCCGTCACCCAGCGAAGGCCTTTAACTTTAAAGGAGCGGTATAATTTTTTCTGGGGTAAAAGAAACAGCTGACCAAACGTCACAAGTGTCGATAGGAATAAGAATAGGAAACCGAAAGCAATACGTAGAAGGCTTGAACGCCGAAGTGTGTGTGGCGTTGGTTTTTACCTGTCAAGAAACGCAACAGGCAGTCGTTTGCAGTAAGCATATTCCCTCACGCTTTACATGGATTTTACCATAATATTTCTCATCGCCGGAGTGCTCACACTCGGCGCCTTCGTTTTTGTGATGAGGGGTCGACTATTGGTTGCTCAAACTCGGCAC
>CAXBOL010000588.1:0-3888 GCA_963977295.1 uncultured Opitutaceae bacterium | reverse complement strand
GCGGAAACCGTCCAAACGACTCGACCGCATAATCCTCATGGCTAAAACTCCCGTCATCGCCTTCGGCCAACAACCCTGTGGATTTTCCCCCCGCCGCTTTCTAGTGGCCAAAGTTTGGACGGCCCGCCGACTGCAACAAGAGTTGGGCGGCGAGATCGTGTTTTTTTATCACGATGCCGACCATGATCCGCGGGAAACCCAGACGGGATTGCGACACCTCAAAACCGACGAGCTGCAGCGGTTTAACTTCACCTTCCAAAACAAATTACAGCGCAAATACAGCCCGCTGTATTGCAAGCGGTTGGTGGAAGGGTGGCAGCAAAACCTACCGCGACAGCTTGGCGCCTATTTGGAGGCGGAGGCCATTGAAGCACTGAAGTCGGTGCAGGCGAGGACCATTGCAGACTTCTGCTTGGCCATGTATCAAGCGATGGGCATGTTGGACGGGGTGCGCGTCGTGCGTTCGAGCGACCCGGCCGTTCGCCAAGCGGCCTGTGCCATCGACGACTTTTATGTCGATGTGCCTTGCGACGGCGAGATCGTGCGGGCTCGGCGTATCGATGGAGAATTGAAACTGCATGAGGGCGGGCCGTCTTTTCGGACTTTGCCTCCTTGTGAATTCTCATCCTCTCAAATCAGCCCCGCGCGCGATTCAAGGTTAGGTTGGATGCAATCCGTCATCGGTTGCACGCACTACATCGCCGGAGCCGGCGAACAAGCTTACTTGCGCAAGGAAGACGCTCCCGATATCTCATTCGTCCGCCGTGACGACATAGACCGTTCTGATGAAGCCTACACCCGAATCCCCGTCTGATCTCGCGCCACTGTTGGTGGTCGGCGCCCATCCCGATGATGTTGAGTTCGGGGTAGGAGGCGTCGTGGCAGCCGAAGCCCAATCCGGTCGCCCGGTGCACTTGGTGGTGTGCTCCCGCGGCGAATCAGGTTCCAACGGCACCGCCGAGGGGCGCACCCTTGAAGCGGAGGCGGCAGCAAAACTTCTCGGCGTCTCCCTCGAGTTTCTCGACATGGGCGGAGATGCGAATATCGAAAATACGCGCGCGGGTGCGCGGACTATTGCAACGATTATCCGACGAGTTCGCCCCGGAATTTTGCTCACGTTGACGACCGAAGAAAATCAGCATCCCGACCACCCGGCGGTGGGGCGGATGACGCGCGACGCGGCCCGGTTAGCGCGTTTCGGGGGAGTCAAAGAGTTACGTGATCTTCCGTCGCATGCGATTGATCAATTGCTTTATTTTGCTGTTTCTCCCTCAGCCATTCCACCAAACGTTCCGCCCGTGCTGTATCGTCTACAGCAGGCGCAAGTAACGGTGTGGAAGGACGCGATGCGGGCCCACGCCTCCCAAATGAAAACGCGCGATTATGTAAGTTTGCAGGTTTCGCGGGCTCAGCAACTCGGGTTGACCTGTGGAGCCGAATTCGCCATCGCGCTTTACCCCAACGACCCGTTGGTCTTCGGTTCGCTGGCCGAACTTAGCGGTAGCACGCGGCGATTCTGACCCATGACTGTAGAGACTAATCTTCGCGTCGGCATTATCTGTTATCCCTCCGTCGGGGGGAGCGGCATTCTGGCTTCAGCATTGGGAGATGAACTCGCAGCGCGCGGGCACGAAGTTCATTTTATAAGTTACGAGCGGCCGATTCGTCTCCAACCCGGCCGGGACCGCGTCTATTTTCACCCGGTCGAAATCAACAGTTACGAGCTGTTTAAGTATCCGGATTACACCTTACCGCTTTCCGTAAAACTGGCCGAGGTCGCGGAAGCCTACGAATTGGATGTGTTGCATGCGCACTATGCGGTGCCTCACGCGACCGCGGCGATCCTAGCACGCTCGATGCTGCCGCTGGGGCGCCAGCCGAAAGTGGTCACGACACTGCATGGGACGGATACCACTTTGCTGGGACGTGACCCCGGGTATGCTCCCGCCATCCGGTTTGCCCTGGAGGCTTCGGACGCCGTTACCGCGGTATCCGATTTCTTGCGACGTGAGACGCATCGGTTGATCGGAGTAGAGCGGGAAATCGATGTCATCCATAATTTTTTCGAACCCAAGCCGGTGCTGCATACTAATTCGGCGGTGCGTCAGGAACTCGGGTTACGACCCGACCAAAAACTTGTCCTCCACCTGTCGAACCTGCGACCGATCAAGCGTATTGACGTCATGCTCAATGCCTTGGCGAAGATTCCGCGCCGGGATCGCTTTAAGGTCGTCGTTTTAGCCGGCGGATCGTTTGCCCCGTATCAAGGACTGGTCAGGCAATTAGGACTCGAAAACACCATTGTCGTGCGGGAACACGTGGCGACGGTGGAGGATTACCTCCAAGCCGCGGATATTGGGATTTTCACCTCTGATTCAGAGAGTTTCTGTCTAAGTCTGCTCGAAGCCGCCAGTTTCGGATGTCCCAGCGTTTCCACGGCCGTGGGCGGGATTCCGGAAGTCGTGAAGCACGAAGAATCGGCGTTGCTGGTGCCGGCTGGTAACAGCGAGGCGGTCGCAGCGGCAGTTGATCGCTTGCTCGATGACGAACCATTGCGTCAGCGCTTGGGGAGTGCGGCGAAGCTCCGGGCAGAAACCGCATTCTGCACGTCCCGAATCGTGCCCGAATACGAGGCCCTCTATCGGCGCGTAGTGGGCTGAGGGCAGGGCTGCAACGGATAACGAAACCGAAGCAGCGACAAGGGATTCCAAAGGTTGCACGCGTCATGTGGTTTTTTGTGGTGAGTTGTGGCGAATGATGGTTTTCGCTGCAGGTCTATGTCTCTGCTGTATCGACTCTACCCTTCGGCAACTTGTATTGTGATTGAGCACGCCGGTGCCTACGTGAAGGCACTTTCGACGTTTAAATTTGATGGGCTTTTCACCGCTAAGAATCCGGTGGCGCTCACTCAACAGGCCTTCGCCGCCGGGGAACCGACCTCGGGCCCGGGGGCGCCTTGGCCTTTAATCCAAAGTCAGGAAGTGTGGGCCGCGGGGGTGACTTATTTCCGTAGTCGCACTGCGCGCATGGAGGAGGCGAAATCGGCCGGGGCGGGCGATTTTTATGATCGGGTCTATGAAGCAGATCGACCGGAGCTATTTCTCAAGGCTACGCCTCATCGCGTAGCGGCCCCGGGAGGCGGTGTTCGAATTCGGTCGGATTCCCAATGGAACGTGCCCGAACCGGAACTGACGTTGGCCATCAATTCATTTGGTAAAATATTTGGTTACACGATCGGCAATGATATGAGTTCGCGGGATATCGAGGGCGAGAACCCCCTCTATTTGCCGCAGGCCAAGTGCTACGACCGCAGTGCTGCCCTCGGCCCGTGCTTAGTGGTGACCACGGACTTGCCTCCGCCCGAAAGCGTGATCAAAATAGAGATCCTGCGGGCTCGGGCGACGGTCTTCACCGGTGAAACCACGCTGGATCAGATCAAGCGACCACTCCCGTCGTTGGCCGATTGGCTCTACCGCGAAAACATATTCCCCTACGGTTCATTTCTCATGACAGGCACGGGGATTGTGCCTCCGGATGAATTCACACTCAAACTCGGGGATGAAATTAGGATCACGCTCGAACCGGTCGGCACCCTGTCGAACTTGGTGGTCAGCTAATTTCAACATCCGGCCCCCCCCATGTCTACCAGCCCCATCCTCGAATCGGCCGACGAGTCGATTTATCTCCTTCGCACCACCGCTCCGGGTCCCACCGGCGCGCTGCCACTCGGGGCCGAGCAACTCACGGCGATGTCGAGTGGGGAACTGTTTGGATGGACCCAGAACGCCGGCATGGGCTGGGATCCGGCAAAGTTGCGCGGAAAACAGTTTTTGATTTTAAGCACCCAAGGCGGTTTACGTGCGCCTGATGGCTCGCCGATTGCGCTGG
>CAXBOL010000587.1:0-3908 GCA_963977295.1 uncultured Opitutaceae bacterium | reverse complement strand
GCCGCGACCGATTGCGCAGTTGATCGAACGGTTTGCCAAGGATCCGGCCTGGATTACGATTCAGCAACAGGCGCAGAATGCCCCGCAAGTTGAGCAGATTTACATGGAGGTGGACCGTCGTTCGAAGACCGAGGCGCTGACGCGGTTGATCGATCTGCATGATTTCCGGCACGGCATCGTATTTTGTTCGACCAAAATCATGGTCGATGAACTCGACGACCTGCTGCATGCCCGGGGTTACGCGACGGACCGCCTGCACGGCGATATCACGCAGGCCCAGCGCACGCGCGTGATGGAGAAATTCAAACGACGGGGGTTTGAGTTTTTGATCGCCACCGATGTGGCGGCGCGCGGACTCGATGTCGACGATCTCGAAGTCGTGTTCAATTTTGACCTGCCCAATGATGCGGAGGATTACACGCATCGCATTGGTCGCACGGGTCGGGCGGGCAAGACGGGCAAGGCCTTCACGTTCGTCTCGGGTCGAGAGCTCTACAAACTACAGAGCATGATTCGCTACGCGAAATTGAACATTCGCCGCGAGCGCATCCCTTCGCTCGACCAAGTGGAAGAGGCGCGGGAAAATGCGTTTTTTGAAAAATTGCGCGCAACCTTGGAGGAAGGTAAGTTTCAGCGTTGTGACCGCATGATCGACCGGCTGCTGGAACAAGGTCACGCGAGCACCGATATCGCGTCGGCGTTGATTCATATCATGAACGGCGTGACGGAAGGCAAAGCGTCGGAACGGAAGGGCAAAGCGGCACCGAAAGTCCAAGCGGAGCGACCAGCGCCAGAGGATGACCGCAGAGGACCACCGGAAGACCGTCGCGGGCCGAGGGAAGACCGCGGGGGCCCGGGACCCGATCGCGAGATTAAACCACAATTTGATCGCCCGGGTCGAACGGGTCGTGAGGCCGGATATGTGACCCTGTTTTTCAACGTGGGGCGGAAGCAGTTGATCACGCCGGCGGATTTGGTGGGTAAGATTGCGGGCGTGACTCGCCTTCCCGCGAATTGCGTTGGCGCGATCGATATCAAACAACGTCATTCACTGATCGATGTCGCGGAAGGCGATGCGGATACCATCTTGCAGAAAATGGCCGGCGTGCGGGTGAAGGGGGTAACCCTACAACCGATCCCGGCCGCGATGGCAGGCGATTGAGGAAAAATAGCCTCGTGACTGAACCGTTACGGGGTGTTTCTTGACAGCGGTCGGAGCGCCCACTACTTCGAAGCCCCGACGTGGACGCTGTCTTAGAACAACCTGTGTTGGTCCTGAACCGCCTTTGGCAGGCGGTGAACGTGATCGGCGCGAAACGCGCCTTTGCGCTCCTCTCCCGGGGGCACGCCTCGGTGGTGCATCACGCGATGGATGACTTCCGCGTCTTCTCGTTTATGGATTGGATGGATTTTTCGGTTGAAAATCCGCCCCTCGACGAAAGTGACGTGGTGCATACGCCACGGACCACGATCCGCATGCCACGAGTGATTTTGCTCACCTTCTTCGACAAGTTGCCGCGCAAAGAAATCAAGCTCACCCGCAATAACGTATTCGAGCGCGACAAGGACCGTTGTCAGTATTGCGGACGGGTTTTTCCGCGGGAGGACCTCAATTTGGATCACGTGATTCCACGCGATCGAGGGGGGCGCACCACGTGGGAAAATATTGTGTGTTCCTGCATCAAGTGTAACTCCCACAAAGCGAATCGTCTGCCGCATCAGGCGAACCTGCGGTTGATTCGGAAGCCGGTGCGGCCGAAGTGGCGCCCGGTTATTTCACTCGTGCTCAACAACCAGCAGCGAGAGCGCTGGAAAGACTTCCTCGATCTCGCGTATTGGAACGTGGAGTTGGAGGAGTGATCGTTTCTCCCCCGAAACATACGAAAGCAGGCTAGGATACGAAGTTTATGACCACGTCTATGAACAAAGTGAATGGTCTGACATGAACCTAAGAACCGCAGTTGGTCACAGAGATCACCGAGGCAAACCGGAGTTTCACAGAGACTAATGGAGAAAACTAAGGAGGTAAATCTTCCCCCCGGAGGGGACAGCCGCTTACCCAAGGATTTATTTCGTAAACATGGCTCTGTGAACTCCGTGCAATCCTCGGTGACCCACTTCAACTGCGGTATTTAAGAGTGCGAATGACTTCGCTACCACTTCGTCTGACGATGGGTGGTGGGACGCGGAGTGGGCCATGGTTTTATTCATACCTCATGCGGTGGCAAAATGTGGGAGGGGTTTTATACCCCGACTCCGAAAACCGCTCCACCGAGCGTCGGGGTAAAACCCCCTCCCTCGTCCTCGGTGGATACTTCGATCTTTTGCGGAGATGTGAGTTCAGTCGGCCAGGAGGTAGTCGATGGAGCCCTGGTCGAGGACTATCTGAGAGACGTCGCCTTCATTGAGGAGGTCTCGCACCAGATCCAGTTTACGATGTTGGAGCTCTTGGATCTTGGACTCGATACTGTCGTCGACGATGAGTTTGTAGACGAAAACAGGTTTGGTTTGGCCGAGGCGATGACTGCGGTCGCTGGCTTGGCGTTCCACGGCGGGGTTCCACCACGGGTCGTAGTGGATGACGCTGTCAGCTGCGGTGAGATTGAGCCCGAACCCACCAGCCCGCAGACTGATGAGAAAGAGGGGGCATTCGCCGGCTTGGAAACTGCGCACGAGTTCGGCACGATTGCGACTGGACCCGGTGAGCATGAGGAACTCGTGGCCCTGCTCCTTGAGGGCGAGGGCGATGAGATCGAGCATGCTCGTGAACTGGGAGAAAATGAGGGTGCGGCTGCCCCGGGCTCGCAGGTCGGCTACCAAGTCTAACAAAGCGGTGAGTTTGGCGGAGTCGTGCAGCCGATCAGGAATGTCGCGGTCGGCGTCAAGC
Organism: uncultured Opitutaceae bacterium; assembly: GCA_963977295.1. Taxonomy (GTDB): domain Bacteria; phylum Verrucomicrobiota; class Verrucomicrobiia; order Opitutales; family Opitutaceae; genus Actomonas. Next base: position 1,021 of record CAXBOL010000587.1, on the reverse strand, counting down.
AGACGCGGATCACAGCAGATTTGGCGCAAGCGCAGGAGTCGGGTGAGAATCTGCATCTGGGCTCCGCCGATGCCGTGGGTTTCCACCGTTTGGCGAATACCTTCGCGCGCTTCGCGACGCATTTCCGCATAGAGGTCGGCTTGATGAGGCGTCATGGCGACGGAGTGGACGACCTCGGTCTTGGCCGGGAGATCCGGCAGGACGTCTTCCTTGCGGCGGCGCAGAACGAACGGAGCGAGACGACGGCGCAGACGTTCGCGGAGGATTTCCGCGAAGGGGTCGTCTGGGTCATCGGAGAGGGGTTTGGCGATGCGTTGCTTGAAGGTGGTCTCGTCACCGAGAAAGCCCGGTAGGAGAAATTCGAACAGCGACCAGATGTCCTGCAGCCGGTTCTCCACGGGGGTGCCGGTCAGGCACAGGCGACGCTCGGTGTTGAGACTGCGGGAGGCCTGCGCGGTCTTGGCAGCGGCGTTTTTGATGTATTGGGCTTCGTCCAACACTACGAGGTCCCAACGTGTCGAGCTGAGTTGAGTAATGTCGCGCCAGAGCAAGGAGTAGGTGGTCAGGGTGATGTCCTGATCTGCGACGCGGTGCCAATTTTGATCACGGTCAGCACCGTGATGGCGGCCGACCGTGAGGGACGGGGCAAAGCGAGTGAACTCGTCGTGCCAATTGTCGATCACACTGGTCGGAGCCACGATGAGCGCGCCGTGGGCCAGGCCTCCCGCCGTCTTGGTTTCAAGCAGATGGGCAATCACCTGCACTGTTTTACCCAACCCCATGTCGTCGGCGAGAATGCCTCCGGCGGAGACCGTGCCGAGAACGTGGAGCCAGCCCAAGCCGTGTTGCTGATAGGGACGCAAGGTGGCTTTCAAGGCGGGCGGAGCGTCCCGGGGGCGCACTTCGACTCCGGAGCCCAGCCGTTCACAGAGTCGGGAGAGTTCCGCGAGACGGTTGTCGCTGCCGGTCTGACACAGTCCGGCGTTTACGAGTTCGGCGAGTCGCCATTGGGAGAGGCGGG
>CAXBOL010000586.1:0-3908 GCA_963977295.1 uncultured Opitutaceae bacterium | reverse complement strand
ACCCAGTTTTTGACCGTAAAATCGAAACTCCCCACCAGGATTGCCATCCCGGCCGTCATGCCCACCGCGCAGTGCAACGCAGCCACGGCCAGTCGATGGCGCCCGGAAGGTCGCCGCAAATGACTCAGCGCTAATTTCGCCGCCGGCCCTGATCGTCCCCACCGCTCCATCGCTCGCGCGGCGTGCGGCAGCAACCATGCACTCAGAATACCACCGCCAAATATCCACAGAAACGCCGCCACGTAACCCGCCAGAGGAAAGCGTCCGCCACTCTCAAACCGCCACGCGGGTAGGAAAGTCAGCGCCACCCCCAACGCGACGAGCCCGACTGCCAAGGGAACGCTTCGCAGCACCCAACTTCCCTCCGCCGGCGCGAGCCCCCGCTGCAATAACTGGGCCGGTGGGGTGCGCGAGGCCGTGCGCGCCGGCCACCATCCCGCGAACAATCCAGACACCACGCCCAACCCCAATCCCAGTCCCACATCTCCCTGCGCCAAACTCGCGGCCTGCACCGTCGTTTCAAAATAGAGGGCGTTGACCGTCTGCCCCACCGCGCGCACTGCCCCCTGCGCTCCCAACCATCCCAAGCCCACGCCCAAAGCCCCGCCGATCAATCCGATTGTCGCCGACTCCAGCCACCACAGCGTGCGAATCATCCGCGTCTCGACCCCCAACGACCGCAGCACCCCGATCTCACCGCGTCGCCGCACCACCGCGCCATCCAGGGCTTGAAAAATAAGGTAAAGCCCCACCAGCAGCGCGATCAACGAGAGCACCGTGAGATTGAGCCGAAACGCCCGTGTCATCGTCGCCGCCGTCTCCCGCTCGGCTCCGGGAGAACTCACGATCCACCGGGTTTCATCCGCTCCCAATTGTTCCAAGATTTGCCGCACCTCGGTCCGGCGCTCGTCTTCCCGCGGTCCCGATTCCAACACCAGTTCGATCCGGTCGAGCTGACCGATCCGGCCCGTCACCGCTTGGAGTTGGGGCAAATCCATCACGACCAAGTTGGGCGGGACCTCGGGCGCCCCCGGCGCGGTGGGAATCCAACCCGCTACCGGCAAGACGAGGACGCGCTCATCCAACACCACCTCGATTTCCCGTGGCAGGACTTCGCCCCAACGCGGGCTCAACCACACCTGCGGACCGGACTTGAAGGACGTCCAAAAGTCCTCGGTTTCAGCGGCCTCGGGTTCGCCCCCTCGCTGGGTCGCATTCCCAAAATAACCCTGCCCCGCCGCCAACTGTTGCGCCAGATTAGAGACTCCGATCAGGTCGACGCCCAGTAGCGTATAACTCGGGCGACCAAACCGATCCGTTTCGTCCGGTGCCGCCGGAGGCGATCCCGTGGCCTGCAACACCGGCACCACATGCACCGGACGTGAGCCCAAAGCGGATCTTATTTCCGGCAGCGCCGACTCAGGCAAACTTCCCACCGGGGCTTGCACCAACCAATCACTTTGACCGGTCAACGTGTCCGTAAAGCGCGTGAAGCTCGCCACCGCAGCCTGATTAGCCAGCCGGATCGACACAAACACGCCCACGCCCAGGGCGACAATCGCCAGCAACAGGGCCGTCGAACCCGGTTCATATCGCCAATGCCGCAACCCGCATCGCCGCAACAGCGTGAAAAGAATCGCGACCTGTTTCATGCCGCGGACGAAACAATCCGACCATCCCGCAACTCAATCCGCCGATGGCAAATCGCCGCCGCCTCTTCGCTATGCGTCACCAGCACCAACGTGGTCGACAACTCATCGGTCAGCTCCCGCAACAGTTCCAGAATGATGGCCCCATTTTTCGAATCCAAATTCCCCGTCGGTTCGTCCGCCAACACCAACACCGGCCGATGCACCAAAGCCCGCGCGATCGCCACCCGCTGTTGTTCGCCCCCGGACATCTGCCCCGGCAACGCCGCCGCCCGATGACTTACCCCTACTCGCGACATGAGTATTTGGATACGGTCGCGACGCTCGTCCGCAGGCACCCCCATCAACTGCAGCGGGAGCTCAATATTTTCCGCCGCAGTCAGGGTGGGTAACAAATGAAAGAACTGAAAGACTGTGCCGATATCCCGCCGCCGCATTTCGGCCAGCGTATTGGAGTCGATCTTCTGGATCGACCGTTCGCCGATTCGAATCGAACCGGAGTCGGGTCGATCCACGCCGCCCAAACAGTTGAGCAACGTCGTTTTCCCACTTCCCGAGGGCCCGGTGAGGGCCACGCGCTCACCGGCCCTGACTGCAAAACTGACCTCATCCAGCACTCGTCGCGAACCATAAGCCTTCGTCACCGCGTCCACGACCAAAGTGGGCACTTGAGGATAGGAGGGTGAATTCAAGGACGACATAGCAGGCACATGATCCGAATGCGCCCAAGATGCAAAGCCCCGACCCAAATACCGCACCAGGGCACTGAATCTTGTCCGGGTTGAAATTCGAAACCGAAATCACCCTTCCCGTCCAAATCCCCCGCGACCCATCGACTCGTCGAATCCGATAGCGGAATATTCACCCTGAGGATTGGCTACTGGTCGAGTTCACGACTAAAGTCTGAAAACCTCGTCCGGAGCGGCTCACCATGTCTTCCCTTATCCCTCATCAGAAACCAACGATCGCCCTGACCGGGGCGAGCGGTTTTGTCGGGGCCCATCTGCGCACCACGCTACCACCGCAGTTTAAGCTCCGTGCCCTCACTCGTAGCAGCAGTGTGATTGAGCAAAATTCCTCTGGATCCGATGTCACGTGGCAGCAATGCGATTTGTATTCCCTGCCCAAGTTGACCGAAGCACTCCAGGGCTGTGAATTCGGGATTTACCTCGTGCACTCCATGGCGCCTTCCAGCCGATTAACGCAGGGGAATTTCGAAGACACTGATCTCTTACTCGCCGATAATTTCATCCGCGCGGCCGAAGCAGCCGGACTCCAGCATGTGGTCTATCTCAGCGGCCTCATGCCCACGGATGCAGACGCGTTGTCCCCTCATTTGCGTAGCCGTCTCGAGGTGGAGGCGGTGCTCCGCAGCCGCTCGATTAAAGTCACGGTTTTGCGCGCCGGACTAGTCTTTGGCCCCGGCGGATCGTCATTCACCTTATTGGTCAACCTCGTGCGCCGGTTGCCTATTATGCTCCTACCCCGATGGGTGGGCTCGACCACGCATTCCATTGATATCAAAAACGTCTGTGCGGCGTTCGCTCGGGTGCTGTCTGATCCTCAACTGATGGGGGGCACCTACGACTTGGGCGGTCACCAGCCGATGACTTATCGTGAATTGATTCACGCGACGGCCGATGGTCTGGGTAAGCGGGTGTGGACCTGCAATGTCCCCTTCAATCTCTTTCGATTTTCCCAGCATTGGGTGGCGCTCTTCGGCGGAGTGCCCCATGCGTTGGTCGCGCCGCTGCAAGAAAGCCTGCGGCACGATCTTCAAGCCGCTCCGAATCCTCTGCTTACGCAACTCACCCCTGAACTGGTGCCGTTCGCGTCATCGCTCGCCAGTGCCGTGGACAAACGGGGGCGCCCCCTGCCAAATCCCCGGCGGGTGACCCCAAAATCGGACCAACGCACGATCCGCCAAGAGCGTCGGGTGCGTTCTGTGCAACGCATGGCTTTGCCCAAAGACTGGACGGCGACTCGCGTCGCGACGTCCTACGGCGAGTGGCTGACCAAACGCTTTGGTGGTCTCCTCAATGTTTCTCAAACCCAAGAGGGCGTGCTGCGCTTTTATGCCAGAGCCCGCTGGCTCATGCTACTGGAACTTACCCCCACGCCGTCCACCCGAAAGAACGAGCAAAGGAAGGCTTACTACATCTCAGACGGGGTCTTGAACCGCAAAGTCGACCCGCCGGGTCGTTTCGAATTTCGACTGTTTCCTGAGACGCGGTGTTTGATTGCCTCAATCCACGGATT
>CAXBOL010000585.1:0-3916 GCA_963977295.1 uncultured Opitutaceae bacterium | reverse complement strand
AAATGTTGCAGATTGGCCAGTTTGCGAAGTCCCGGTTTAGCCGGATGCTCCACCGTCAGACCCAACCCGCCCAACCGTCGTTTCACCGAGGCGAGAACCAACCCGTGTTCGTGCAGATCTTTTTCACTTTGCTGCAGTTGCCCTCCCATCGCCGCGTCATCCGCCGCGCCCAGACCACGTCGCGTCGTGCCAGCCAAAACATCGGCTTCCAACACGCCTTGGCTAACCCGCACCAGCCGCTCAGGGCTGGCCCCGATGAAACTCTGGCCTTTGCCATTGGCTACGGAAAATGAGAAACAATCGGGAAATCTTTGACGTAGTCGGTCGAGCACTACGAGAGGATGGAGCGGCACATCGGCCTCCAGATCAATGGCCCGAGCCAGCACGATTTTTTTAAACTCATCGGCTTCTATCCGCGTCAATGCCGAAGCCACGCTGGCCCGAAAGTCAAAAGCTTCACTGACCGTAAACTGCGTGGGCGACTGCGGCGGCACCGGCGCGGCCCCGGCAAAGCTGAAACTGCCAAACTTGCGATGGGCGCGCCACACGCGTTCGACCAAGGCGTCGAGGTCGGCATCACCGGTCACCGGCAGATTCGCGACCGCCGTGGTCACCCCGCCCGCCCGAGCCACTTGCCAACGCGGAATGAAGGCCATGACTGCGGGAAACGCCTCGCCGGCTTCGACTTGGTCAGCGAACGAGGCCGCGACAAAAACATGGGGTCCCCCAAAAGCGGCATCGACGGCGCCCACCGCAATGGTCCGATCAAACGCATCATCCGCAAAAGCCTGCAGCTGCGCAAAACGATCTTCGCCGGACGTCTCGAGCACCGCCGCAATTTCCGCTCCGGCGATGGCGGTGCCGGCGGACGGGTGCTCGGCATAGAAATGCGGATGGCCCGGTTCGTAAATCGATTCCAAGACCGCCAGCGGATCCAGCGCATCGACCGTGATACTGATACTGACCAACCGCTCACGCCCGTCCAACTGGGCGGCCTGTTGACACTGCATCAAGAACCCGCGCAAAGCCGCGGGATTGGCGTGCTCTTGGGGCTGCAGCGGCAGGACCTTCATACGCGGAGTGGCCGGGGCTCAGGCTTTCGTATCGGGACGCGGGAAGAGGATGCAGGTTTTGGCCACGGTGTGACCCATCAGTGAGTTGCCCCAGTTCAATTCATCCATCCAAACGGGACCAGGCGTGTAGCCCAGCACGTTTTGGATCCTGCCCACGGAATTGGGGATCACCGCCAGCAGGAGCGAAGACCCGAGGCGGAGGGCCTCAGCCATCGTCGCAAGCGAAGTCTGCAATAACTCGAGGTCAGTCGCTTCGGTGGACTTGCCGAGTTTCCACGGCGCGCGCTGCTCGATGTAAGCATTGGTGGCCGTGATGAAGGCAAAGGTGCGCTCGAGGGCGACGTGGAATTGAAACTCCTGATTCAGTGAGACGACTTCATCCCGCGTCTTGATCCACAGCGCCTTGAGGGACGCTTCGGGTTCACCGTCGGGACCGGCCACCGGCACGACGCCATCGGCAAAGCGATTAGTCATGTTGAGGGTGCGATTCACAAGGTTGCCCAGATTGTTGGCCAACTCGCTGTTATAGCGCACGAGAAACTGATCCATCGAAAAGTCGCTGTCCTGTCCGACGCTCATTTCCCGGATCAAGAAGTAACGCAGCGCATCGACGCCAAACTTGTCCACGAACTCGAGAGGTTCGACAAAATTGCCCGTGCTCTTGGACATCTTCGCGCCGTTGATGGACCACCAACCGTGCGCGAGAATCGATTGCGGCACGGGGAGTTTCGCCGCCTGCAACATGATCGGCCAGTAGACGGCATGCGGGGGCACGAGGATGTCCTTGCCGATCACGTGAAAGGTAGCCGGCCAGACCCCGGGTTTATCCACGACCGCCGAGTAATAGTTGGTCAAGGCATCAAACCAAACGTAGGTCACGAACTCAGGGTCAAAGGGCAAGGGAATGCCCCACTCCAACCGTTCGCGGGGGCGAGAAATGCACAAATCATTGAGCGGCTCAGAAAGAAACTCGAGCACCTGCTTGGCCCGGTATCGGGGAATGATGAAATCCGGGTGCGACTTGATGTGGTCGATCAACCAATCCTGATAGGCCGCGAGTTTGAAGAAGTAGTTGGACTCGGTGATCTGGTTGACCTCGCCGAAAATTTCCGGCCACGTCCCGTCCGGGTTCCGGTCTTTTTCCTGCAGGAACTGCTCCTGCCGGGTAGAATAGTAGCCTTGGTATTCCGCTTTGTAGATTTCGCCCTGATCGAAGAGCTGTTGGAGAAGATCGCAGACGACCTTTTTGTGCCGAGGCTCGGTGGTGCGAATGAAGTCGTCGTTGGAGATCTCCAACTTTTCGCACATTTTAACGAACTCCGGGGCGATTGAATCGACGAAGGCCTGCGGCTCCACCCCTTTAGCTCGAGCACTTTGTTGGATTTTCTGGCCGTGTTCGTCGGTGCCGGTGAGGAAGTAGACCTGATCTCCCATCATGCGGCGGAAACGGGCAATGACGTCCGTCAGCACTTTTTCGTAGGCGTGGCCCAAGTGTGGCGAACCGTTCACATAGTCGATCGCGGTGGTGATGTAGAATGTCTTCATGAGGAGAGCCCAGAAACCAAACGCGCCCCGCTTCAATTGTCGAAGGTTTTGACGTGTTCCTGTCCAACTGCCAGTTCCTGAAGCAGCCTCGATGTCTTCCCTCACCCGCCTTCTCGCCTTTTCGCTCCTGATGCTCACGGTTTTGGTGATCGCGGGACTCGCCGCCCAGTCGTGGCTCCAAAGGCAGGATCAGCGACTCACAGAAATCGCCAACGGCCAGTTACAAGCACAACTTCAGGCCGCCGTCGCGCTTAACCGTCAAGCCGGTCTCGCATGGGATGACCAAAAACTGCAGGAAACTTCGGCCCTCACCGGGGCTAAACTTCGTTTCGAGGTTCCCGCCAGTTCAGGCCCCTCCACCAATCTCACTGCAGTGGCGGTGCCACTCGATGACGGACGTTGGCTGGTGGTCGAAGGCCACGTCGTCCCCCGGGATATTGCCTTAAAACTCTTCCAGCGGGTGCTCATCGGACTAGGGGTCTTCGCGCTGTTGTTGGCGGCGGCCCTGGTCTTCACCATGGCGCTGAGAACCCGGCAGAAATCGAATTCCCGTTCGCCGTTCCACCCTCAGACCACCGATATCGGTAGCTTAAGCGCGTTGGCTCGAAATTCGATTCGGCAGCAAGCTGAGCTAGATAAAGAACGCGATGATCGCCTGCGGGCCGAAGCAGATGCGCGCCAACGCTTGCAACTACTGAATCTGGCCCTCGAAGAGAAGATTCACATCGGGCGCGATTTGCACGATGGCGTGATCCAATCCCTCTATGCAGCCGGCTTGACCCTGGAGTCGGCCCGCCAACTGGCGGACACGAAGCCGGAGATGGCGGCCCAACAAATTGATTCCACTCTGAATCTCATCAATCGCACCATTCAGGAGATTCGAACTTACATCGCCGGATTGTCATCCGACCGGGTGCGCAGTGATTCGTTGAGCCAAGCACTGAGGGAAGTCGTTAACGACATCCGTGCCGGACGCCCGACTGACATTGAGTTGAAAATTGACGATAAAACCGCGTCACACCTCAGCGACTCACAAGTATCGGAGACGATCCAAATCGTGCGCGAAGCCGTGTCCAATGCCCTTCGACACGGGGGGGCACGTCAGATTCGAGTGCAATTGACCTCCGTAGATTCGCGCGCTGAGTTAGCCATACTCGACGACGGGACTGGATTTGACGTAAATGGAATCTCGTCGGACGGGCATGGACTCTCTAACATCCGCGCCCGAGCCTCGAACACCGAAGGCTCATTCGACCTCACCAGCTCACCGGGCCACGGCACGAAGATCCGCGTCAGTT
>CAXBOL010000584.1:0-3917 GCA_963977295.1 uncultured Opitutaceae bacterium | reverse complement strand
ACGGTGTCGATCCCGTTCCGGTCAGCCGTTCGGGCACCGGAGACCGCGCTCGCTCCACAGAATTCGCGCCCTGATGCCTTGGCAACTTCGCGCAGGGCTTTGGTCATTGAAGACGACGAGATCAACCGCACCATTGTTAAGGCAGCGTTGGAGCTATCTGGCTGGGTTGTCGAAAGCGCTAACCGGGCCGAAGCAGGATTGGCCGAATGGCGAAAAGGCGAGTTTGATCTCGTCGTCATGGATCGACACATGCCGGGCATGAATGGAGAGGACGCGATCCGGGTCTTGCGCGCCGAAGAGACGACCTGTCAGAAGGCCCGCACGCCCATTTTGATGCTGACCGCCAATGCCATGGTGGGAACAGATCGGGCGGCCATCGAGGCGGGAGCCGATGCCTATCTAACCAAGCCGTTTGATATCGCGGAGCTGACGCGCGTTACTGACCAATTGACCATGCCTTAGGCGATGGCAGAATAAGCGATGGCGAAATACAGGGCACAAGCAGGAGACGTCATTCTTTTGCTTTTGACAAACTGAAGGTTGAGCGGGACGGCCCGATGGAGAAGGTCTTTCGGGGACAGGTATCGGCCGAGATGGATACCTTGGCGTTGCCGTGGTCGAGGTGTGTGGTGACTCGTCGAGGTGAACGGCGTTGAGTCAGAGGGATCGCGTGCAAGCACGGCTCCTACTTGGGGCAAGACTAAGGGGTGGCTTTACCGTGGGCGCGTTCCCAGGCGAAAAGGTATTGCTGGGCGAGGCCGGCGGCGGGGCCGAAGTGGGTGCGGCCGAAATGGGCGACTTGAGTGGGAGACCAGCCAGTGAGTTGGTAGCGCCGGGCCATGGCTTTGATCATCCACGTGTCGACGGGGAAGGCTTCGAGCTGACCGGCGCCAAAGAGGAGCACGCAGTCGGCGATTTTTTCGCCGACGCCGGGGAGCGTGAGGAGGCGGGTTTTGGCCTCGATGTAGGGCAGTGCGGCGGTCTCGTCCAGCCAACCGGGGTGCGCGGCCAGAAACTGGGCGGTGCCGGCGATATACTTGGCGCGGAAACCGAGTTGGCAGACGCGGAGCTCGGCTTCGGGAATCTTGGCCAGTTGTGCCCAGGTGGGAAGGGCGTTTTTTGAAAAGCTGAAAGGCTGAAAGGCTGAAGAGCTGAAAGGCTGAAAGGCTGAAGAGCTCAAAGGCAGCGGGGGGCCGTGATGCTCGGCGAGGAGGGCGAGCATTTGTTTGATTTGGACGATCTGCTTTGTCGCGCTGCAGAGAAAGGCGAGCAGGGTTTCGCCGAACGGTTGGTGCAGGATGCGGAGGCCGGGGAACGCTTTGATGCAGCGGGCTAAATGGGCGTCGCTGCGCCAGGGCAGTCGGTCGAGGGCCTCGGTTTGAGCGGGGGTGTAGCCGAGATAGTGCGGGAGTTGGGTGGCGAGTTCGGTGGCCGATGCGAGCGGGGCACTCCACTCGAGGGTGGTGGGGATGTCGGGCGAGAAGGGGTCGTCCTTGGGAGGACTGAGGTCGGGGTGTGAAACCCCTCTTACATTGGGATAGGCTGTAGAGGAAGAGAGGCGGTCCCGCTCAGCGGGAACCGCACTACGGGAGGGGGGCGGCGGGGAGAGGCGGAGGGCGGCGACGTGGGTGGACCATTGTCCGTGGTAAGTGCCGTCGGGTTGGCGCCACCAGCGGAAGGCTTGGCCGCCGTCGACGAGTTCGGCGAAGCCGCGCGCGGTGAGCGAGATGGGGGGATCCAGCGGCGCCCAGGGCGTCCAGTCCGGGGTCATACGACCGTGACTTCGGCGGGATCGTAGTTGATGAAGCAGGCTTGGGTTTCCGCGTGCACGGAAGCCACCCGAGCTTGAATGTCGTCCAAATATTCATGGAGACCGTTGGCGATAATCGTCTCGACCTGGGATGTTTCGAGATGCGTCCGCAGGGCAGCGATTTCCTGCAGGGCGACGTCTTTGAGCGGGTTGGATTTATCGGCTGAAATTTTGGCGAGGCAGTTTTCCGCCGCGGCGACGGAGGCCATGATACTGCGGGGAAACTCGGTGTCGCGTATCAGGTAGTTCGTGACGTTTTCGAGTTTAAGTTGGCCGCGCTGGGTGCGACGGAAGGCTTCGAAGGCGGAACAGGAGCGAAGGACCGAGCCCCACTGGATGACATCGAGTGCTGAACCGACATGATGGCGGTCGGGCAGGATCATGTAATACTTGATGTCGAGAATACGGGAGACGTTGTCGGCGCGTTCGAGGTAGCGACCGAGCAAATAGAACCACCAGCCCTCGTTGCGCGGCAGCATGGATTCGGCGACGGCGTAGATTTGTTGAATCCGTAGCTTGAGTTCGGCGATGTATTCGGTGGAACCGGTTTGAGCGTAGGTGCGGTAATCGTGGGTCTTCAGTTTCAAGTAGAAGGTGTTGATGACCTCCCACATTTCGCTGGAGATTTGATCGCGCACGCAGCGGGCGTTTTCACGGGCGGAGGCGACACACGAGAGCAAGGACGAGGGGTTTTTAGGATCGAAGAGGAGGAACTCAACGACGGCTTCTTCGGTGACGGGTTTGCCGTAGAGTTCGAAGAATTTTTCCTGTTCGCCGGTGACGTAGACCAATGGTTCCCATGCGCGGGGATCGTTGAAGTCGTCGTGTGATTCGAGATCAAGCACGAGCTGCGCGTTGACGTCGATCAGACGAAGGGTGTTTTCGCTGCGTTCGAGATAACGTGCGGTCCAGTAGATGAGATTTGCGACGCGACTTAGCATGTTGGTTAAATGTCCAATGACCAATGACCAATGTCCAATGACGGACGGAGAGGCAGTGGGGTGATGGATTGAGGGTTAAGACTTGGCACGAAGTGATTCGGTTTTGAGGTTGAGGTCAGTGGTTCGAATGATTTTGGCGAAGATGAGGTTGAGCTCGTGGGTTTCGGTCCAGAGATCGCCGAGTTGGTTTTTGAAATCGGGCAAAGCCTTACTGAGCATGCGGCACCAGTATTTTGATTCGCGAGATTCCTTCCGGCAGATGGCGATCTTATGTCTAAAATCGCGTTTCGATTCTGCTTCATCCGCTTCGCTGTAGTTGGCTCCTACGCTCGTTCCTGCTCGAACGAATTGATTAATCAACGGCGATGTCACAGGTGTGGTGGGCAATTCGAGGCACAGTTGAATGACCTGTTCGCCGAACACCGCATTCCGTTCCGCCAAGTCAAATTTGGGTCGGTCGGAATCATTGGTCATTGGGCATTGATCATTGGTCATTGCGGGGCGATTTTGTCGCTTCGCTATACGGAGATTTTTTCGGGTTTGGTGAAGGGAACGGTGTCGCTGGTGGACGAGTCGTCGGCGAGCACCCAGGTGTCTTTGGATCCGCCGCCCTGGGAGGAGTTGACGACGAGGGAGCCTTTTTTGAGGGCGACGCGGGTCAATCCACCGGGGATGATTTTAATGCTTTCACCGTTGAGAATGTAGGGGCGCAGGTCGACGTGACGCCCGCCCATCTCGTTGCCGCAAATCGTCGGGCAACGGGAGAACGAGAGCGTGGGTTGCGCGATGAAGTTGCGGGGGTTGGCGATGATCTTGTCGCGGAATTCACCAATTTGGGCGGCAGTGGAATGCGGGCCGATGAGCATGCCGTAGCCGCCGGCTTCGTTGACACTTTTGACGACAAGTTTGGGGAGATTGTCGAGGATGTAGGCGCGTTCCTTGGGATCGGACGTGAGGTAGGTTTCCACGTTGGGCAGGAGTGCTTCCTCGCCGAGGTAGAATTTGATCATCTGCGGCACGTAGTAGTAAACAGCCTTGTCGTCGGCGATGCCGGTGCCGATGGGGTTGGTCAATGCGACGTTGCCTTTGCGGTAGGCTTCAAAGAGTCCCGGGACGCCGAGCAGGGAGTCCTTGCGGAAGACGGTGGGATCGAGGAAGTCGTCGTC
>CAXBOL010000583.1:0-3924 GCA_963977295.1 uncultured Opitutaceae bacterium | reverse complement strand
GCACCGGCTCTCCGGGGCCTTCCGAGACCATGATTTTCTGCAGTAGGTCGTTGTTGTGATACTCGCGAATCATGCCGTTGGTCACATGCAAATCGAGCCACCCATCGTTATCCAAGTCGGCCCAACGCACCGACCAAGTCCAGTCGGTCCGAGCGATACCGACCAACTCCGCGGCCTCAAGCACTCGCACGGTTCCGGTATTGAGGTAGAGCGCATTGCGCATGTATTGCGCAGTTTCCCCCGCTCGCGTCGGATGCTTTTGACCCCGGGCCCGCGAACCCGACATGCCCCGCTGATCGCGCTCTCGCGTGCTCGAGGCCATGTCCGCCACGTAAAGATCGATGCGTCCGTCGTTGTTCACATCGCCCTGATCCGAACCCATGGAATAATAAGGCGAGCGCGCGATGGTCTCATTAACCACATCCGTAAACGTGCCGTCTCGGTTATTTCGATACAACCGATCCGCCACCGCAAAGTCGTTGGCCACATAGATATCCGGCCAACCATCTTCGTCAAAATCCCACCACGCCACCGAGTGACCGGAGGTGTTGCCCGTGATGCCCGCCTGGACTGTGACCTCTACGAACCGGCCGTCACCTTGGTTGCGAAACAAACGATCCGGTCGACCCTCCGGATTGTTGGCCACATCATACATGTTGGTCTGCACGTAGACGTCCAACCATCCATCACGATCATAGTCACAAAAAGCCCCCATGCCCGAGCCATCCACCATCGCCAGTCCGCGAGCGACGGCTTCGTTCACAAACGTGCCGTTCTTTTGATTGATCCAGAGTTCATTGGGGGCGCCAAACCGACACACATACAGGTCGAGCCAACCGTCATTGTTCACATCGGCAAACGCCGCGCCTTGCTGCCAATTCGCGACTTCGTCGACGCGCGGTTTCTGGTCGCCGGTCAGACTCTTGAACCACGCCACGCCTTGATCCAAAAGATCCGAGGAACTCGCCAGTCCCGCGCTCTCGGTGATGTCCTCAAATTTCCAATTTCCGAAATTGCGAAAGAGGCGCGAGGTTTCGGATTTACTCACCACAAATACATCGGGGCGACCATCGTTGTCGATATCCCCGATCGCCACGCCCGTGCCCATGGCGCCAAAGGTCAACTCGCGATACCGCTCATTCCACATGCCGGGATCAGCGTAGTTGTTCTCGACCACGATTCCGGTTTGTGATGCCGGCATCGCGGTAAACATCGTGGCCCCATCAGCCACACTACGTGGCCCCAAGGGCGTGCTCAACGTTTGAGCCCACGTGACCGACGGGCATACGAGTCCGCTCCAGAGAACCGCCAAATGAAAACCGCGTTTCATCGAGTAGGAGCCACCAGTTCCACCGTCTTTTGGTCAGCCCGCACCGAATGAGCCGAGACCGATCCATCGGGCCAACGCACTTTGATTTCTGCCCCCGTTGTCGAGGCCGCCAGACCAAAGAAGACCGAACCGTCCGACTGGCTCCAGTAGCCTCCGCCTGCACCCACTTCGGCAGCTTGCAGCGGCGTGCCGGGGACCTCCAACGCAACCCTCGCCCCCACGCCTGAGGGATTACCCACCGGCCCCCGCAATCTGACGTTGAACATTCGGCGGCCCGCGATCGGCTGATTTTGGAACGCCTTGGTCGAACTATTATTTCGAGTCGTCACAAAATCCGGCCAGCCATCGGCATTCAGATCGGTGCAGACCAAGGCCTTGGCATCGCCCGTCACCACCAAACCACTCTGCGCAGGATCAACGGCCGCAAAGCCACCCCGACCATCGCCGCGAAGCAGTTGGCTCAGGCCCCCAGTGAAGCGCCCCACTACCGACGCCGGGGCAAAGCTGTTTTGCACCGCGTAAATATCGGCATGGCCGTCCCCGTCCACATCACCCGCCACCAGACCTTGCATAGGGGCAATCTGTGTTTCCCGCAGCAACGGCTGAAACCGGTAGCGACCAGAGGCATCACTCAGCAGCACGCCACTGCGCAATTCCGTAGCGGCATATCGATCGGCGGCGGCCAGAATTTCCGGGGTAAACACTTCCTCCAGGGTCGCCGCCGCGTAATCGTCGTTGTGCCGGAAGGTTCGAGTCAGCGTGCGGATCTCTCCGGCCAACGCCTTAAGCGTTTGGCGCGGATAAAGTCGATCGCCTTGGTAATAGGCTTCAATCAACTTGGGCGCACTGCGACCACGTCCCACAAAATTTCCCCTGAACAGCAGGGCCGGATGTTCCGGCGAGGCTCGATACGGTGTATTCAACCCGACATTACCAAGCGCAAAGTCCGGTCGTCCATCCTGATTGAAATCGGCACTCGCCACACTGGTCCACCACCCCGTTCCGGCTGAAGTAAATCCCCATTCTTCGGAAGCATTGTGTAATGTTCGGCCGGATTCATTGCGCCACGCCGATACCCCGCCCCATTCCGTCGTCACCACCAAATCAATCCAGCCGTCCTGATCAACGTCCGACCAGACCGCCGAAGTCACCATGCCCACGACCGCCAACTCCGCAGCGACCGTCGCCGTCACATCTTCGAAGCGTCCGCCACGATTAAGCCACAATCCACTGCGAGGTGAGGTCGGGTATTTGCCCGGTTCAACTCGCCCCCCGACAAACACGTCCAAGCGCCCGTCACGATTAAAGTCCGCGGCGGCCAGTGCCCCCACACTCACAGGAAAACTCGGTAGCACATCCGCTCCCGCCAACGTCCAACCGCCGCGACCATCATTCAGCAATAGTTTTGGCTGATAGGCCTCCGCCCCCGCGTTGAATTCCGTCCCAGCCTGAGTCAACAACACATCCGGGCGACTGTCTCCGTTGACTTCGATCAGTAACATCGGCCCGGTCGCCGTTTGGGCGACATCGCCCAGAGCCCCATTCGATTCATACCTGCCGGAGGTGCTGCGGACCAATGCGGTTATCGGCGTGCGGGAACTCCCGCCCACCACCACCTCATTTTGACCATCGCCGTTGAGATCGGCCACCGCCAACGCCGGCCCTCGTCGATCAAATCGCGTCGTCAGCAGGGGCTGCCGATTGTCCTCGGTCCAAGCCCCTTCCGGCACTTCGACATTCAGTCGCAACGACTCGGAGACTTCAACAAACTCACCCGCGGCCGCGGTCGCCTCACCGGGAGCACGGCGAGTCACCGGACCCTCGCTTGGCTCGGTTATCACGTAGCGACGATCCGTCTCCAAATCGGTCAAAACTTGTTTCACTCCACTCGGCCACTCGATCTCGAGACGTTCAATCCGCCCCATTTCGCCGAGCCCAAAATGCACCACCGGATCACTGCTCGAAAGATACCCTCGAGCCGGCACAACCTGCCGCACCTGCACGCCTGCCACCGTGTGCGCCGTGAGTTTCGCCCCGTAGCCAAACTTGTTCGACTGAGTGCCACGCAACGCAACCATCATCCGATGTCCGGTCGCGCTGTCATTGCGCATCACCGTGACGCTTTTCTCGTAGTTGCCAAAAACGATATCGAGGTCCCCGTCGCCGTCGAGGTCACCCATCGCGGCACCGAAACTTACCCCCACTTGATCGAGGCCCCACGCTTGAGAGACGTCGTCAAAGTCGAGATTGCCCTTGTTACGGTAAGCCAGATTCGCTTCCTCCAGCATGGGACTCGCTCGCATGATCCGCATGCGCGCGGCCGGACTTTCCGCCAAAATAATGCGCTCGCGAAGATCGGAATTTTGATACTCGCGATTCATCCCATTGGTCACGTGCAGATCCAGTCGACCGTCGTTGTCGTAATCTTCGAAACGAACCGACCACGTCCAGTCTGTCGCTCCGATTCCCGCCATCCAGCCTGCCTCCTGCATCCCCGCCGGCCAGCGGTTGATAAACAAGGTGTTGCGCAACGTCTGCGGGGCCAGCACCGCACTGTCGGCGTCGTCCCGACTGAGGGCCCGCGAACTCGCCAT
>CAXBOL010000582.1:0-3936 GCA_963977295.1 uncultured Opitutaceae bacterium | reverse complement strand
GGGTGGGTCATTTTTATACGGCCGAAGGTGGGTCAAATCTAGCCGGGCGTTGACACAAGGGCCAGGCGAAGGGCAGAGGCGACGAGAGGACGGCGACGCGGATCACGTTGATCAAAAGCCCCAGCCCGATGAGGTTGAAGCCCCAGGCGAGTCCTCGAAAACGGGTGGCGAACGGGGCGATGAGAAACGCGAGGACTCCGGTGATGATGTCGAAGTTTGAACCATTCCACGTCATGGTGGCGGGGATGGTGCCTTGTTGGGCCCACGAATGGAGCACGATCTCAAGCGGCAGGCGAAAGCCGTGGAAGGCCACCAGTGTCCCTAACGAGAGTCCGGAGGCCAACCAGCGTCCGATGGCAGACAGTCCGATGACAATACTCACGATATTCACACTCACAAACAGCAACACAAGCCGCGGCATGGGCTTAGCTGCGATGGCACCTGATCGCACGACGGCGTAGAAGATGCCCAACCATACCAGAACGACTAATGCCGTGGTCAGCAGTCGCGGCGTGAGCAGGGCGGGGGTGCCGGTCGACGCGACGCGAATACCGCGGAAGAGCATGAACAGCACTGCAACCAAAATGGCGATGAAGGCCCATTCGGATAACGAAGAGCCGGGCTGGAAGGGGTAGTCATTCATCGGAGGAAGCAAACGGATAGGCGGGTTGATATTTCTTAATCAAACGACTGCCAATGAATAAGACGAGTGCTGAGACGACCCCGACCATCGTCCAGAAGGCGGTGCGATCAAAGTCCTCGTAGTGAGCAATGAGATACGGCAAGACAAGGCGAGTTGAGAGTTCGGCCCCGAATGCGGCGAGGAGGCCGACGAATGACCAACTCATCCAGAGATAGTGGAAGAAATACCATCCCCGGGCAGGTTGGCGCAGAATCGCGAACTTGAGTCCGAATACGAGAGTGACGGAGCCCATAATGGCGGCAAGGTGGAGGGCGTTGAATCCTCCGGTCAGGCGGTAGAGCATGAAGGATGAGCCCAGCATGACGACCATGCAGACGGAGTAGGCGTAGCCCAGTTTCCGATGCTTGGATCCTCCTTTGGGGCGCATAAAAATCATGGATCCGGTCGCCATCGCGAGCAGGGCGGCGACGGTATGTATCAAGCCGGTGAGGTCGTGGATCATGACGGGGAGGAGCTGGGGGAGGATGGGGGGGGCGGATCGATTGCATTCAGTGAACGTGTTTAGCACGCCGCCTGATTACCCACCGCCATTGGGCGGGACCCGTGGGGCGGCGAGCCACGCTTGAAGTTGCAACGTGAGATCGGCCACGAGTTGGGGGTGTTGGGCGATCAGATTGGTTTTTTCGGTGGGATCGGTCGTGATGTCGAAAAGCTCCACCGGCTCGCCGTCGAGGGAGAGAAGCTTCCACTGCTTGAAGCGGACGACCTCCGTCGCAAAGGGCGTGGGTTTGGGGTAGTGGCGTTGCAGTTTGCGGTAGAGGTCCATCTGCCAGAAGACCGTGCCACGGGTCCACATGGGGGACGCGGAGGGGGCGATCAATTCCGGCAAGATATTGTGGCCGTCCAATCGTAGTGTAGGGGATACTTCAATACGAGCCGCGGCACAGATCGTGGGGAGCAGGTCGGTGGAGTGCCCGAAGGCAGCGGTGTCCGAACCGGCGGGGATGTGCCCGGGCCAACGGGCGAGAAACGGCACGCGCAGGCCTCCGTCGTGCAGATCGGTTTTGCCGCCTTTGAGGTCGCCAATGTGTCCCTCCCAGGCGGCGCCGTTGTCGCTGGTGAAGAGGATGAGGGTGTTGTCGGCGATACCCAGATCGTCGAGCGTTTGCAGGAGCTGACCCACCTTGGCGTCCATGTGGCGCATCATGGAGCGGAACCGGTGTTGATCGTCGGAAATCGTCGCGTCCGCCGTTTCCGACCAATGGGGTTCCGGGGCGGGTTCGTAGGGGGTGTGCGGCACCAGCCACCACAGGTTGAGGAAGAAGGGGCGGTCGTCTTGGGCGAACTGTTTGATGAGGTCGATGGCGTAGTCACCGTTGGCATCGGTGAGGTGTTTGGCAAAATAGGGATCTGACGCTGGCACGTGCTGGTCGTCGCGGAGCAGGACGGTGCCCCCTTGACGGAAGATGGTGCGATCGGAGCCCATTTTACCGCGGATGGGCTGCTGCTCAATTTGGGTTTGGTAGTGATCGAATCCGTGTTGGCGAGGTCCGGGTTGTGTGGTCAGGCGTCGACCGTCGGCATCGATGTGTAATCCGCCCAGATGCCACTTGCCAACGTGGGCGGTGGCGTAGCCGGCGGCCTGCAATAATTCAGGGAGCGTGGTGGCAGTTTCCGGCAGCCAACGGTCGACGTCATTGAAGTGTTTGGTGATGTTGAAGCGGAGGGGATACCTCCCGGTGAGGATCGAAGCGCGAGTCGGCGAACAGACCGCAGAGCCAGCGTGAAAGCGAGTGGCTTTGACACCTTCGATTGCCAAGCGGTCGAGGTTTGGGGTTTGCACTGCCGGACTGCCGAAGCAGGACAAGTCAGTGTAGCCGAGATCATCGGCCAAAAGTAGAATGATATTGGGACGTGAGTCGGCCCAGACGGTGCCGGAAAGGGTTATCGCTGCAGCGACAAGGGTAAGCAAACGGCGAAGAAGAGGCATGGTGGGATCCAGAATGAGGTTACAATTTAACTCAACCTCGGGTCGAACTTGATCGGCCAGACAAATCCGGTCTGAATGGGGATCATGAATTCGCTTTTACCGACGACACCCAAACCCACGGACATGACGGCCTTGACTAGGCGAGGTGCGTTGGGGCGGCTGGCAGGATTGTTGGCGGTGGGTGCGTGGCCGGGTGCGTTGGCCTCCGCCAAAGCTGAGTCGAAGGCAGGCGGGACCGGTCTGCGATTTGTGGTGCTCAACGATTTCCACCATGACGATGAACAGTGTGATCCGTGGATGCGGGCCCTGTTTGCGCAGGTTGCACAAACGGAACGCGCGGCGTTCTGTTTCGGATTGGGGGATTTAGCCAACGCGGGTAAACGGGAGAGTTTACTCAGTATGCGGACCCATGCGAAGCGGTTGGGCATGCCGTTTTATGTGACCCCGGGAAATCATGACCTGGATGAGTCGCCAATTGATGGATACTTTAGCGAGGTGTTTCCCGACCGCTTGAACTACACGTTCACGCAGGGTGGATGGCAATTTGTGGTGGTCGATACTTCTGACGGCAACAAGTGGAAGGATGTGGTGATTTCGGAGCAGACTTTGGCGTGGTTGGACCAAACGCTGCCGACGCTGGATCCGACCTTACCGACGGTGGTCGGCACACATTTCCCGTTGGCGGCGGCGGTGAGAATGTGTCCGCTCAATGCAGAGAATCTGTTGGCTCGATTTGTCGGCTTCAATTTGCGGGCGACCTTCTCGGGTCATTTTCATGGCCAGACCGAACACGCCCAAGGGCGGATGACCATGACGACCAATGTGTGCGTGGCGCGGGTGCGCGGGAATCACGATGGCACCGAGTTCAAGGGCTACTGGGTTTGTGATGCGCGACCGGACGGCACGCTCTCGCGGGCGTTTGTGCCCTTTGTCGGCCCGGAAACGGTGGGCTGAGGAAACTTCGAATCAGAGCCGTTTTTCGAGGAGCGGCAGCACGCGGGGGCGGTGATCCATGCTGGCGTCTTGGGCGCCGTATCGTCGCAGGCCGAGGCGAAGGTAGAAGGCCTCGGCGTGCGGATCACTGGCCAAGTGGAGCCGGGTGCAGCCGAGGCCCCGCGCGGTGGACTCGGCATGTTCGACCAGGAGCCGTCCGACCCCGCGGCCCATGGCGGACGGGTGCACCCAAAGGTCGGTCAGTTCCGCTGCCACTTCTTCAATTTTGAGTTGGTAAACTCCGATGGTCGCGTGATCTGCGATCACTTTGAAGGTGGGGTGGCCGACGATATTTTCCGCGGTGAAGGTG
>CAXBOL010000581.1:0-3938 GCA_963977295.1 uncultured Opitutaceae bacterium | reverse complement strand
GGTCGCGATTGATCGGCCCGATTTCAAGGGACGAGAAATGATCCTCAAGGTGCATGCCCGCAACGTGGTGCTGTCCGACAATGTGAGCCTTGCTCGGGTGGCCGCCACCACCCCGGGCTTCGTGGGAGCGGATCTCGCCAACATTGTTAACGAGGCGGCGTTGCGCGCCGCCCGGTTGAAGAAGGCCTCGGTGGAAATGCAAGACTTCGAGGACGCCATCGACCGGATTGTCGGCGGCTTGGAACGGCGCACCCGGCTGATTAATGACGAGGAGCGAGAAGCGGTCGCCTATCACGAGGCCGGGCACGCCATCATCGCCCACCTCCGACCCGGCGCCGATCCGGTGTCGAAGGTGTCGATCATCCCGCGCGGAGTCGCTGCTCTGGGCTATACTCAGCAGACCCCGGCTGAGGATCGCTACCTACTGCGCAAGAGTGAATTGCTCGACCGGCTGGACGTGCTTTTCGGTGGTCGAGCAGCGGAGGACCTGATCTACGGCGACGTGTCAACGGGCGCACACAACGACCTGCAGCGTGCCACGGTAATGGCCCGGCAAGTGGTCATGCGCTACGGCATGAACGAGAGTGTGGGACTGGCTTCCTTGGAACCCTCGCCCCATTCCTTTCTCAACGTGGCTACCACCGGGCCGCGCGAATATTCCGAACGCACCGCGCAGTTGGTTGACGACGAGGTGCGCAAAATGCTCGCAGAAGCTTACGAGCGCACACGGGCATCGCTCCGCCAGCATCGAGCTGAACTAGAGGAAATCGCCCAACTCTTGCTCGAAAAGGAAGTCATCCATGGCAACCAACTCGAGGCGGTGATGGGGGACAAACCCCCACGCTCCATCGCCCGACTCGAACGGCCCGAGCACCTGATCTGAGATCCTGGGATTCTGTCGTAAATTTCTTTAAGTAGTTTTTAAATGAATACCCCTGAGATTCCATCTTCGGTCCCAGTCTCGAACGCGAAGAATGGTCGATTTGAATTGTGGAGTGTGGCGTTTTCGCTCTCTGCCGGACTTCTCGTTTACGAAATCCTGCTCACCCGCATCGCCTCGGTGATGCTGACTAGCGATCATGTTTTCCTCGTATTAGCCCTGGCCTTGCTGGGGCTGGCCGGGGGAGCCATCGCTGAATACTTCCTGGCCGCACGGCACGGCAGTCGCGATGTTCCCCTACCCGGCCTGTGGTTGAGCGGCGTGGGGGCCGCGATGGTGATCGCGTTGGTCATGTTGCTGGTGGGAGGACCGGCCGGCGGACCGCTGGTGCTGGCGCTGTCCGCCGCCCTTCCGTTTGCCGGTGCGGGACTAGCCTATTCCCGACTGTTTCGGCTGTTCCCAGCCTATGCGGGAAGCCTTTATGGGGCCGATCTAGTGGGAGCGGCGGCGGGGGCGTTGCTGGTCCCGTGGAGCATCGGTGCGCTTGGCCCGGTGCAGTCGATTGTTTTGGTCGCCACCCTGCAAACAGGAATAGGGCTTTTTTTAGTGCTGCGGCGAGGTCGCGGCGCAGGTCGTTTCACGTTCGCCGCAGCGGGTTGCGTGCTACTGGCGGGCGGTTTGCTGACGGCCAATTGGGATCAGCGCCTGCTGGGGCCGGTCCCGGTCGGACTTGGCGCGGATAAGGATTTATCGCGCTTGGCAAACACGGTCGGAGGTTTTGAGTTGGTGGAGTCGCGCTGGAGCACCTTTGGCCGCACGGATCTCGTGCGGTTCGCCCGCGACTCCGATTCGATGTCGATCTTCATCGACGGCGCAGCCGGTTCACCAATGTATCGTTTTAGTGGCGACACGGATGGCCGATCCTCCGAGTTGCCCCCCGTCAATCGGGGCTTTGCAGGGGGACTGGTGATGGAGTTGCTCACCAGCGAGCAGCGGGACAACGCCCTGATCATCGGCCCCGGAGGAGGACGCGATGTGCTACTGGCCCTCCAAGCCGGGATCAATCGTATTACCGCAGTCGATGTAAATCCGCAGATGATCGAAATCGTGAAGGATCATTCCGACTACAACGGAGGCCTCTACACAAATTTCGCCAATGTCGAGGTCATCAACGCCGAGGGCCGGCGCTTTCTTAGCGAAAGCGATGATCGTTACGACTTGATCACACTATTCATGCCAATCACCAAGAGCAGCCGCGGGCTCAATACTTTCGCACTTTCGGAGAGCTATTTATTCACCGTAGAAGCGATGCAAGATTACCACGATCACCTCACCCCCGAGGGACAGTTGTTGATCATGGCTCACGGAATGGAGGAAGCGGCCAAACTAACCCTAACGGGGGTCGCCGCTCTGGAGCGGGAGGGAATGACTCCTCCTGAGGCGATGCAGCACGTCTACGTGCTCGGTTCTCATATGATGCCCTACGTCGTCATTACCAAACGGCCACTGGACGGGGAGCGGCGTGATCTGGTGCATGCCGTCACGCACTCGCCCCTTTTCGACCCGCAATTTTCCTACGTGCCGGGGATCAACCAGGAATGGTCTCGCCCGCCAGACACTACCGCGGGCGGTGGTGACGGGCCGATGATGAATCCCTTGTTCTACGGCCTTGCCGACGGCACGTTGACCCCGTCACGGATCGAACGGGCTCTGGGCATCAACCTGGCGCCGGCCACCGATGCACGACCATTCTTTTCTCAATTCGGATTTGGGGCTCCAGCCGTGGTGACGAATACCCTTTGGATCGCGCTCGGCGTTTTACTGGCCGTGCTGATGGTCCCGTTTTTTCGGATACGCGGGGAGCGGGATCCGCCATCGCGGGCCGCCGGAGTTTGGTTGCCGGTCTGGTTCGCCGCCATTGGCGCCGGCTACATCGCGATCGAACTGGTGCTATTTCAGAAACTGGTGTTCCTGCTAGGCGACCCTTCGCGAAGTCTCGCCTTGTTGTTGGCAGCGCTGTTGCTTGGCAGTGGAGTGGGCAGCCTGGCATCGATTCGTTTCGCTGATCGACTCGCCGTTGGGGCGGCGTTGGTCACGGCGGCGCTGGCGGCACTGATGGTTTGGCTCCTGCCTTGGTTGTTTCAGGGGCTGGCCCAAGCATCCGATCCGAGAAAACTGGCGGTCGCGGGTCTGGCGCTATTCGTCCAGGGGGTGCCCATGGGGGTGCTGTTCCCGATCGGAATCCGGGTGGGGTGGTTGCGGCTGGGATCCGTAGCGGCTCCCTGGATGTGGGCGGTCAACGGTGCCGCCTCCGTAGTCGGTAGTGCGTTGACGATCCTGATCGCGATGTCCGCCGGCTATACGGCTGCCTTGGGGTTTGGCGTGACCTGCTACGTCCTGGCAGCCGTCAGTGCCTACCGGCTCACCGTTCGGGTCGAGCCCACCCGATCATCGAAAGTGCAGAATGATGAGTTTCACTATGTTTAAAGTAGTCTGGTTTTCTACCCGTCACACTGCCGGTCCCGAAGGCCCGGCCAGAGCGGTGACCGTTCAAAGGTGGCGGAGGTCGTAGCCCTCGGCTATATCTGGTTATGCATTCGCTGCTGCGACTACTCTTGGATTGGCGGCAGCCGTTCGATCTGGCGAACGGTCTGGTTTTCGCGGCGGACTTGGTGGCGCTTGTCACCATCCCCTCGGTTATGATTCAACGCCACGGTCGTCCCTTGGCGGCATTGAGCTGGATTCTCGCATTGTTGACCATTCCGTTCGGCGGCGTGTTTGCCTGGTGGCTGTTTGGCCGGGTGCATTTGCGACGCAAAACCAGAAGACGTCGATCCGCCTCCGCCCGAATTTGTGAAGCCTGTCCCCCAACGGTCGAAAACGTTTGGGAATTGCCCGACACCCTGCGGGGAACTCTACCTTTCGCCGTGGCCAATCGGCGTTGGACCGAGGGTGTTTTCCCTCCCGCAATGGCAACGGGAATGCGGGTTCTGACCGACGGTCGTGAAGCCTTCGCGGCCATGGGCGAAGCCATTGCCGGAGCCCGTTCGGAAATTCG
>CAXBOL010000580.1:0-3946 GCA_963977295.1 uncultured Opitutaceae bacterium | reverse complement strand
CCAATGCGATTTCTCCGACGACAATCGCACTGCGCAGGCGCATGCCGTATGGGCCTTGATCCAGACCCGTGCGTGACCCCTCTTTCATGGCGGTAATGAGATCGGGTTTGGAATCGCGCCAGGCGGGGAGGACGCCGAAAATCAGACTCGAAAGCAGTCCGCATGCGGTGAGGAACACGAAGACGCGCCAGTCGGGATCGAGGATAAACCAGAACGGATGTTCGACCACTGAGGAGGCGAGCACAAGGTCCACGCCCCACAGAGAAACTAAAGCGCCGGCGGCGGCTCCGAGTAGTCCGAGCACGATGTTTTCGACCAGCAACTGGCGAAAAATTTGAGCGCGGGTGGCACCAAGGGCAAGGCGGACTGCGATTTCGGGGGCGCGGGACGACCCGCGGGAAAGCTGGAGATTGGCGACGTTGGCGCAGGCGATGAGAAAAATGGCGAAACCGGCGGCGAAGAGCAGCACGGTGAAGTAGATCGCTTCGCGGTCACTGGAACTCCGCCATGAGTCGATTTTGAAGCCCACGCCGGTGTTGGTTTCGGGGTAGGCCGCGGCCAGAGTTCGTGCCGTGCGATCAAGTTGATCTTGAGCTTCGGGCAAAGTGGCACCCGGCGCCAACTTGCCGTGGGCGGTGAGATAAAACCCGCCGCGAGTCCCGAGCATTTTTTCGCCGGTGTGCGCGCTCAACGGCATCCATACATCGTTGGTCGAAGGGTAGCGCCAGCGCGGCGGCATCACGCCGATTATCTCGGTCGAGACCCCGTTGAGCTCCAAGGTGGTGCCCACGGCCTCCGGGCGGGCGTTGAAGCGTTCTTGCCAGGCCCGATGGGAAATTAGCGCCACGACGGGAGCGTCGGGGAGGTCGTCGGCGGCCGTGAAGTTTCGACCCAAGAGGGGGGCCACGCCCATCGCGTCGAAGGCGTGAGTCGAGATGTTGGCGCCGAGATAGCGGAAGGGCGTGCGCTCGCCCTCCATGATCACGGTCAGTTCGGTGAACAACCAGAGGTCGGCCAGCGCCGGAGCCCCCTCAACCGCAGATTGGGCATCAAGGGTGTTGAATCCCATGACCCAAGTTTCGCCGGTTTGAGGATTGGGATGCGTTTCGTGCAGGAGCACGATCCGATCGCTCTCCGCGACCCCCGGCAGCGGCCGGAAGAGGAGGGTATTAACAGCCGAAAAGCACGTCGTGACCAGTCCGATACCGATGCCAAGCGTGCTGATGGCCAGAACGGCAAAGAGCGGCTGTTGCGCGAGTTTGCGCAGGGCGTATCGGAGGGAAGCCATGGGGAGTAATCTACCGGCAGGGAAGCGAGGAGGACGGTCGGCCCCTACAGCCGACCGTCACATTATTTCGTTACAACACGAACATATCACTAACGTTGAATATCCGCCCACTGGTGAAAGCGGGCGAAAGTGAAGGCGACATGAGCAGCCAGTGACCAAGTCGCGGGTGGGGCTTAATGAGTCGGGTCGGTCTCGACCTGCTCTTGCACGACGCGGCCGTCGAACACGTGGATCGTGCGGTCGGCGTTGCGGGCGAAGCGGGCGTCGTGGGTCACCATGACGATGGTGGCGCCGCCTTGGTGAAGTTCGGCGAGGAGGTCCATCACGGCTTCACCGTTCTTCGAGTCGAGGTTGCCGGTCGGTTCGTCGGCGAGGAGCACGGCGGGGTGTCCGGCGAGCGCGCGGGCGACGGCGACCCGCTGTTGTTGACCCCCGGAGAGTTGGGAGGGCAGATGCTTGGCGCGATGACCCATGCCGACTTTTTCAAGGGCTTCCAGCACGCGCTCTTTGCGCTCGGAGGCCGGCATGCCGCGGTAGGTGAGAGGCAACTCGACGTTTTCGTAGACGGTGAGGTCGCCGATGAGATTGAAGGACTGGAAAATGAAGCCGATCTCGCGGTTGCGGATGCGGGCCCGCTCGGGAAGGGTGAGACCTTGGACGGGGCGACCGTTGAGGACGTAGGAGCCTTCGGTAGGCGTGTCGAGCAGCCCGAGAATGGAGAGCAGCGTGGATTTACCACAACCAGATGGACCGGCGATGGAGACGTATTCGCCTTGCTTGATATCCATGTGGATACCGGCAAGGGCGTGAGTTTCAACTTCGTCGGTGAGGAAGACTTTGGTGACGCCTTCGAGTTTGATTAATGATTCGGACATAGCGGGTAGGTTTTGGATTTGGGAATGTGGAATTCGATTGGCAGAGAGGGAAAGGGAGGCGCGGCTTAGCGCTCGCCGTCGGTCGCGACGAGGAGGGCTAGGGCGGCAACAATGAGGACAGCGATAGACATGGACCGTGGTTGAAGATGAATACCCAGCGGGGCGCGAAGAGTTGCAGGGAATTTGAAGAACACCGAAATTATTTCAGATTGATGCGGTCGTTGGAGTCCCATTGCGACATGTCGGAGAGGATCACGCGGTCGCCGGGTTCGAGACCGCGCACGATTTCGATGGTATTCACCGAACTGCGACCGAGTTGAACCTGGGTGCGGGCGGCGCCGCCCTCGGCGTTGAGGCGGAAGATCCCGACGGTGGAGCGTTCCTGTCCGAAGGCGGGACGGCCGACGTAGACGACATTGTCGAGGCGTTCAAGTTCGATGGTGCCGTCAACGGAGAGGTCGGGACGGGCGCCTCGTGGCAGTTCGCCCTCGAGCGTGACGTCGACCAATACGGTGCCGTTTTGCACGGCCGGGTCGATGCGCACCACCCGGCCGGGCACGATGCCGTTGCGGGTATCGATTGAAGCGATTTGGCCGATCATGATGTCCTTGGCCTGCGTCTCCGCGATGCGGACTTCGGCTTTGAGGTCGGAGGGATCGGCGACACGAGCGAGGTTTTGACCGGGTTGGATTTGGGCGCCCACCTCGACGGGGAGCGCGGACAGCACGCCGGTCATGGTGGCGCGAACCTGGAGGGCGTCGGCCTCGGCGAGACGCAGGCGGGCTTGGGCCCTGAGGCGATCGACCTCGGCTTCTTGCACCGCGAGTTGCGGTTCGATGGATTCCTGGGCGAAGGCGAACCGCTTTTGCTCGATCTTGTGACGGGTGGCGGATTCTTCCGCCGTCACCTTGGAGAGCTGGAGTTCGAGCGCGGAGACCAGGCCGTCGGCGAACAGTTCGTCGTTCACTTCAGCGCGGAGGCGGGACTGCTCGTAGGCGGCTTTGGCGGCGGCGGCGGCGGATTCCGCGGCGAGGAGGCCACTTTGCAATTGCACGCGGAGATTGGCGAGTTGGGCGACGGCAGCTTGGAGTGATGACTCCGCGGTCTCGGCGGCTTGGGTGACGTCGGGATTGGAAAGCTCAAGGATGAGCGTGCCATCTTCGACGAGGGCGCCGGGGCGCAGAATGATTTTTTCGACGCGACGGTCGGAGCGGCGGGTTTGAGGCGAGAAAGGGCGAACGTAATGCCTCCGAGGACGGCGACCAAGATGATGATCTGGAAGATCCGTTTCTTGCGTTTGGCTTTGGCTTGGGAAGGTCGTGCGATATCCATGTCAGTTGTGTGTGCCACCCTATTGCAGACGCTGTGCCAGCGTGGAAAATAGAATTTAAGACGTTGATAAACAATGGTATAAAATTATCTATAAATTGGGGCTGGCTCTGGCTTCCAGCGATGCTGGGAAGCAGATGTCCCAAAAATGGGACGCAATCCTGATGGGAGAGGGTAATGCGCTCCTAGCGCCGTGCCTCGGCAATTAAGTAACGTAATACGTTACTTAGAGATTGGGGCGATTCGGCAAGGGGGGGAGTGAGGCTCTCTTTCGGAGGCGGAGAAAAT
The DNA here is from genome assembly GCA_963977295.1 of uncultured Opitutaceae bacterium. Lineage (GTDB taxonomy): Bacteria > Verrucomicrobiota > Verrucomicrobiia > Opitutales > Opitutaceae > Actomonas. Next base: position 166 of record CAXBOL010000580.1, on the reverse strand, counting down.
GTGGACTTAAGCACCGCACTACGGCGGGACGATTGGCACGGAACTTTGGCTTGGGGACGAAGGCCGAGCTTCCGCTGTCGTCGTTGCTCGTCGTCAACGGAGAACTTACTGGCGGCCGTCGAATTGCACGGGGACGATGAACAAAAATTTTGCCGGTGTGCCGTTG
>CAXBOL010000579.1:0-3956 GCA_963977295.1 uncultured Opitutaceae bacterium | reverse complement strand
ATGGGACGCCCTTCGTCCGTTCAGTCGCTGGTGAGTCGATATCGGCAAGTAGACCGGGGAGCGCGCGAAGCTTGGCACGCTCCAAAATCATGAATCATTGGACTGACCCCTTTTTGCCGGGGTTACTTTTTGTTCAGGCGGACGTCCATCCAGACGGCGAGGACGAGGACGGTGCCGCGGGCGATGAATTTGATGGCGGGATCGGCGGAGATGAGGGTGAGGCCATTGATCAAGCTGGCCATGATCAACGAGCCGGCCATGACGCCCATGACCGTGCCGCGTCCGCCTTTGAGGCTCACGCCGCCGATCACACAGGCCGCGATGGCGTCGAGTTCCATGAGTTGGCCCACCGCCGTCGTGGAGTAGCCGGTTTTGGCGGTCTGCAAGAAGCCGGTGATGGCGACGAGTCCGCCCGCGATGGCGAAGGCGCCGATGACGGTGCGGTTGACGGGCACACCCGAAACGAAGGCCGCTTCTTCGTTGCCGCCGATGGCGTAAAGGTGACGACCAAACGCGGTGTGCTGGGTGAGCACGTAGATGCCAAACGCGATCGCGCACAGGATGATGACCGACATGGGCACGCCGCGGAACATGTTGAGCACGGCCACGACGATGAGCAGGCCGATGGCCTTCATCATGAATTTGTAGAAGGCGGTCTCGGCGTCTTCGACTTCGAAGCGGTGGCGCTGGCGGGAGACCCGGCTTTTGATCGTGGCGATGGCGAGGGCGATGGCGACGACGATGGCGAGCACGTAGCCCATGGGTTTCGACAGGTAGAAATCGGTGAGCAGGGAATACAGGTTGGGCTCACCACCGAGGTTGACCGGCACGGTGGAGACGTCGATGACGAGCCAAAAAATGCCTTTGAAGATGAGGAGTCCGCCGAGGGTGATGATGAAGGCGGGGATCTTTTGCGAGACGATGAACTTGCCCATGCCCATCCAGAGCAGCACGCCGGCAATGAGGGATACGAGGAGCGCGGCGGGCGCGGGCCAGTCAAACCAGGTGGTGAGCACGGCGGCGAGTCCGCCGAACAGGCCGACGCCGCTGCCGATCGCCAGGTCGATATGTCCGCACAAGATAATGAGTAACACCCCGAGCGCCGCGACGGCCGTGGTGGACATTTCGATCGAGAGCAGCGAGAGGTTGCGCGCTTCGAGGTAATTGGGCGACAGGATCGCGAAGAAGCCCCAGATGCCCACGATGGCGAGGAACAACGAGAAGTCGCGAAAGGAGAGTTTTTTAATCATGGAAAGAGGGAGGGCGGCGGAGAGACAGGCTGAGAGGCAGGGATTTTTTTAACCATCCCGCAGGGCGGGAGACACGAATGTCCCGCAGGGCGGGATACCGACTACGCGATGGAACCTGGGAGGCACAAATTTAATGGAGGTATGGAGTAGGGATTGGATCTGTGACTATCTGTGTGAATCTGTGGTTAACTCTTCCCGTTGAGGAGTGCGGTCCCGCCGTGCGGGAACCGCACTACGAGGTGGGGGTTGGGAAGGCGGAGATGGCAGCGGCGAGGAGTTTTTCTTGGGTGAATTGGGCGCGGGGGAATTCACCGCCGACGCGGCCTTCGGAAAGCATGATGATGCGGTCACTCAGGCCCATGAGTTCGGGCATTTCACTGGAGACGAGGATTACCGCTTTGTTCTCGGCTTTGAGGGTGTTGATGAGTTCGTAAACTTCCAACTTGGCGCCGACGTCGATGCCGCGGGTGGGCTCGTCGAGGAAGATGACGTCGGGTTCACAGAGGAGGGCTTTTCCGAGCACGACTTTCTGCTGGTTGCCGCCCGAAAGGGTGCCGGTTTCGGTCTCGAGGGACGGGGCTTTGACGCGGAGTTGTTGCGAGATGACTTCGTTGCGCCGCACTTCTTGGTTGACGTCGACGAGGCCCGAGGCGCGGGTGACTTTGCCGAGGGAGGAAAGCGTGAAATTGAAGCTGTTGGATTGCTCCAGCACCAGGCCGAAGCGCTTGCGATCTTCGGTGACCATGACCAACCCCTGGCGAATCGAGTCTTGCGGCGTGGCGGGCGTGAAGGGGGCGCCTTTGAAGGTGATCGTGCCGGCGGTGCGTTGTCCGCCGGCTCCGAGGATGTTCATGAGTAACTCGGAGCGACCGGCCCCCATGAGTCCGCCGATGCCGAGGACTTCGCCGCGGTGCAGGGTGAGCGACACGTCTTTGACCACGGTGTGGGCTTCGTCGTCGAGCACGGTGAGGTGGGCCACGCGGAGAATTTCTTCGCCCTGGGGCGCCGCGACGAAGGGGAAGAGGTCGGCAATCTCGCGGCCGACCATGTTGCGAATGACTTCGTTTTGGTCGGTGGCAGCGGCGTCGAGCGTGACGATGCTGTGGCCGTCGCGCAGGACGGTGATGCGGTCGCTGATGGCGAACACTTCGTCGAGCTTGTGGGAGATGTAGATGCAGGCGATGCCGCGGTTGCGGATCTCGCGCACCATGTTGAGCAGGATGTCGACTTCGCGCTCGGTGAGGGCGGCGGTGGGTTCGTCGAGGATGAGAATGTGGGAGTCCTTTTTGAGGGCTTTAACGATCTCCACGAGTTGTTGTTTGCCGACGCCGAGGTCGCCGACACGGGCGGCCGGATCGATATCGATGCCAAATTGGCTGAGGAGTTTGGCGGCGTCGTGGTAGAGTTTGTCCCAATCGATGAAGCCGAAGCGGGTGGGTTCGTGGCCGAGGTAAATGTTCTCGGCGACGGTCATGTCGGAGACCAGTGCGAGCTCTTGGTAGATGACGGCGATGCCGGCCGCCTCGGCGTCGGCAATCCCGTTGAACTGTGCGGTGTGGTCGTCGACTTTGAAGGCACCTTCATAGGACCCCGCGGGCCAGATGCCGGAGAGGACTTTGATGAGGGTCGATTTGCCGGCACCGTTCTCGCCGCAGAGCGAATGCACTTCGCCGGCGCGCAGATCGAAGCTCACGTCGGCGAGGGCCTTGACGCCGGGAAACGTCTTGGTGATCGCTTCCGCGCGAAGCACGATGTCGGGACTGGAATTGAGTTTAACCACGGATTAAAGAATGGGTTTTTTTAACGACAGATGGACACAGATATACACAGATTCTAAGACACTTTGGGGCAGGGACTTTTTCTTAATCACAGATGGCTTCGCTACCGCTACGCGATGGAACCCGTCAGCCTGGTGGTGCGGATAGAGAGAGGGTATTGGATATGAAATGACGAATTGGATCTGTGTTTATCTGTGTCCATCTGTGGTTAACTCGGAACCTCATGCGCAACGGAGTGGAATCAAGGACGGGGGGGACGTTCGGATTCGGGGATGACTTTGTAGATTTCTTCGTAGGGGTGGAAGTTGTCGGCGACGATGGTCTCCATCATGTTTTCCTTGGTGACGTTTTTGATGTCGGCCATGGCCATGGGGATCATGCCGGCTTTGTTGTCGACTTGGGCGGGGACGACGAGAGGTTTGCCGGTGGCGAGTTTCATGGCCATTTCGGCCGCCATGCGGGCGAGGGCGGGCAGGGGTTTGTAGACGGTTTGATCCTGGGTGCCGGCGACGATGCGTTGGCAGGCGACGAGGTCGGCGTCTTGACCGGTGACCACCACCTTGCCGGTCAGGCCTTCTTCTTCGAGGGCTTTGACGGCGCCGTTGGATAGCACGTCGGCCGAGGCCAGGATGCCGTCGATGTTGCGACCGTTTTGGGTGATGGCGGCTTCGACGATGCGCTTGGCATTGATGCCTTCCCAGTTGTCACACCAGTCCTCGTGCACGATTTCAAGCTGGCCGGAAGCGACGAGGGGGAGGAGGATTTGATCCTGGCCCTCTTTGAAGAGGAAGGCGTTGTTGTCAGTCTTGGAGCCGAGGAGGCGGACGATGCGAGGCTTGGCGATGCCCTTGGCCTTAAGGGTGTCCACGAGGTAATTGGCCTGCAGCACGCCCACCTTCACGTTGTCGAAGGTCGCGTAGACATCGAG
>CAXBOL010000578.1:0-3961 GCA_963977295.1 uncultured Opitutaceae bacterium | reverse complement strand
TTGGTCCGATGCCGTTGCTCGGGTCGAATCCATCGTTGCCGAACTCAAACCGTCCGACGTCTTCTCCCTCGTCGCTTTTGATTCCCGCACCGAAATTCTGCTCAGTGGTGAACAATGGCAAAGCGCCCTGCCCGCCGAACGCGCCAGTATCGTCTCCGCCCTCCTAAGCGACCAATCTCCCAGCTGGAGCGCCACCCACCTCGACAACGCCATCGCCACCGCCCTCGAGTCCGTCCGCGAGATCAACGAGTCCATCGGGGGATCTTCGTCGAACGAATTGATCGTGGTTTCCGATCTCACCACGGGCACTCGCGTCGCCGGCCTGGCCGGTCTCGACTGGCCCGCCCACACACAGGTTAAATTCGATTCAGTTACCACCACATCCAACACCATCCCCGTTTCTCTGCAATGGCTCGGCTGGGGCGCAGATCTCGGTGCTGGCGCTCCCGCTCGCGTCCGTCTCTCCGGTCCAGTCGGCGCGCCCCCTCGCACCGTTTCACTCCAATTGATCAACGCCCGGGACAACACCCCCTGGGGGTCTGCCGTGGAAACCGTATTACCCAGCAGCGGTACCCAACTCGTCTCCCTGCCTGTCGGCCAAGAGGCCCCCGACGCCCTCCGCATCACCCTCGGCGATGAAGCCAAGCAAATCGGGCAATCCCTCTTCGTCGTTCGCCACCTCAATCGCCAGATTCAGTTCAAAATCTGGGGCGACGCCAACGCCAGCGATCTTTCAAACCCACGATTCTACCTCCAAAACGCCGTCACCGGCTGGCGCGACCCGGCAACCATCGCCGACGATCCCACTCAGCCCGAAGCTCCTGCCCTGCACGTCGTCACCAATCCCCTTGGCCCCGCCGAAATCACGCAGCTGCAATCGCGTCTCACTGCGGGCGCGTTTGTCCTCGTGCTGGCCAATTCTCCCGCTCTGGCTACCACCGCCGCCACCTTGGCCGGCGAAACCGATTGGCTCGTCGCGACTTCTTCCGAACCGCCGCTCCTCTTCGGCGAGATCGACTTCAGCCATCCTCTCTTTGCCTCCTTCGCCGATCCTCGCTTCAGCGATTTCACCCGGATCCGATTCACTTCGCCTCTTTCGCTTACTCTTCCCGCCGACACCGCAACTGTGGTTGTTGCCCGCTTCGACAACGGCCAACCCGCCGTCCTTGAAACCACTGTCGGTCGAGGTCGGCTCATCACCTGGGCCTCCGGCTGGAGCCCCCGCGAAACCCCGTGGGTGCTCTCCACCAAATTCGTGCCTTGGCTCCAAGCCGTCGCCGAACGCGCCGCGGGAGGCGCCGTGCCTCTTGCCGTCACCGATCTCGGCGAACTCACCCGGCTCAACCTGCCTACCGTCGCCGGGATCACCGCCATAACCAATCCGGATACCGCCGTGGCCGAACTCAACACTCCCGGCATTTATCAGGTCACTGCACCCGATACTCGCCCCCGACTAATCGCCCTCAACGTCCCCGCTTCCGAGACCTACTCCGAGGTCCTTTCGTGGGATAGTTTTGAGGACCTCGGCGTGCCTCTCGGCACTACGCTGGCCGCCACCTCCCCGACTGAAGTGACCGCCACCGAGCTCCCCGAATCCGCCCTCGTGAGTGAAAGCCGTCAACGGGCCTGGCGTTGGTTCATCCTCCTCGCGATCGGCCTACTCATTATTGAGGGCCTCGTCGCCCTACGCCTCAATCGCGCCTCCCGGCCCGCTCTCTCAAATTCGTGACCCGCATGCGCCGCCCCCTTAAGCTTTTCTTTAGTCCGCAAACTCGTCTCGAGGTCGAGTTACAGACGATCGCGCGCAGTCATCAATCGATTCGCATCCATCAGCGCGGGATCATCATCTGGGGCACGGTCGCGGCCATCGCCGCGGGTGTCCTCACCCTTCGGATCTTCTACGACCCAGTTGCCTCCTGGCTCGGTCCGCTCCTGGGATTGACCCTGGTCCTCGGCGCCCTCTGGCAGATTCGTGGTATCCTCCGCGACAAGGCCGATCTCCACGACGCCGCCCGCCGCATCGAACGCGAACATCCCGAACTCGACGCCATCCTGCGCACCGCCGCTCAGCAAAAAACCGATGCTCGTGGCCAACTGAACTTCATGCAGCAACGCCTGCTGGATGAGGCCCTCGCACGAGCCAGCACCAGCCTCTGGCACCAAACGCCGCGTCGCCAGTCCCGCTGGCTCGCGGCCTCGCACCTCCTCTCCATCGTCGCCGCGCTGGCGTTCACTCTCCTCGGCATTCGCGTGTCCGCCCCATTCAGTTTCAACTGGGCCCAACTCGGCGATCGCACCGCCGTCACCGGCTCCGGCATCGAAATTTCTCCCGGCTCCGTCGAGATCGAAAAGGGCACGACCGTCGTGATCGCCGCCCGGTTCAACGAATCCTTCCCTTCCACGGCCCGCCTCATATGGCGACAGGCTGACGGCACTTCGGGCCGCTCCAACATGGCGCGTAGTCTTTCCGATCCGGTTTACGCGTTCACTCTCCCCGAGGTCGCGACCGACACGGTGTATCAGATCGAGTATGACGACGATCGCACCGCCGACTTTACGCTCACCGTGTTCGAACTGCCTGACCTTGTGCGCGCCGATGCCAAACTCTCCTACCCTGCCTACACTGGCCTGACTGATCGTGAGTTTATTGACACGCGCCGCATCAATGCCGTCGCCGGGGCCAACCTGGACTACGAGTTTCTCGTCAACCGTCCTCTCGCATCCGCCCGTCTCGTGACTCCCGACGGCGAGGTGGTCGAACTCACCGCCCGCAACGACGAGTCCACCTCGTTCGGGATCGCCTACACCCTCATCGAATCCCAACGCTTCAAGCTTGAACTCACCGATCAACAGGGCCGCACCGATCCCGATCCTGCCGACATCCGCATTGCCGTTCAAGCCAACACACGCCCCGAACTCGCCATGCAGTTTCCCCGCTCGGATCAACGGGTCTCCCCGCTCGAAGAGCTCAACATTCAAGCCAAGATCACCGACGACTTCGGACTCGAAGACTTCGGCATCGCCTACGCCATCGGCGTCGAAGATCCGGTCTATGTTTCCCTGTCTGCCGCCGCTCGGTCCCGGCTTGAATCTAACTTCGAATACCTTCTCGCCCTTGAATCCCACGACGTCGCCGTCGACGAACTCATCACGTGGTTCGGTTGGGCCGACGACATGGGACCCGACGGGGAAGTGCGCCGCACCACCAGTGATCTGTTTTTCGCCGAAGTTCGCGCCCTGGATGAAATCTTTCGCGAGGGTCAAGGCCAGGGAGGCCAATCCGGCAGTGGCGGCGGCGGTGGCCCCGCCGGCGAGCTGCTCGAAATCCAACGTCAAATCTCCATCGCCATTTGGAACCTCCAAAAATCCGGCCAGCCGTCCGCCACCTTCGAGCCCGATGTCTCCACCCTTGAGCTCAGTCAATCCGAAGCCCGCGAGCAGGTCAACGAGCTGAAAGCACGTCTCGAAGAAGCTCTCCAACAACGCGCCGCCGATGACGCCGCCAGGGCCATGGATGACACCATGGAGCACCTCGCCACCGCCCGCGACGAGATCGCGCTCGATCCCCTCAAATCCGCGTGGACCAGCGCCCAGCAAGCTTTCCGCGCCTTGCTCAAACTTCAGCCTCGAGAGGTCAGTGTGACTCAGGGCCAAAACAGCAGCGGTAGCGGCGGCCGCAGCCAGTCGCAACTCAACCAACTTCGGTTCCGCCAAGATCAGGACAACTACGCCAGCCAAAGCGAAGCCGAAGCCCCCGCCACTCCGGAGGAACGTGAACAACTCAACGTGCTGGCTCGGCTCAAGGAACTCGCCCGCCGTCAGGACGATCTCAACTCCCGCCTCCAGGAACTCCAAACCGCCCTCGCTGCCGCCACCGATGAAGCTGAACGCGAAGAAATTCGCCGCGAGCTCAAACGTCTTGAAGAAGAACAACGTCGCATGCTCGCCGAACTCGACGACA
>CAXBOL010000577.1:0-3966 GCA_963977295.1 uncultured Opitutaceae bacterium | reverse complement strand
CCGAGAGGGTCCCCCTGCGGGACTGATTGTGCGTCCACTCCCTCCCTGCTTAAGTAGCGCCCCCCGTCTTTGCGATGGTTTGTGGGCTTTTCTTCGTCCCTCCCTTTAACGCATTAATCCTATTTCCCATGTCCGTTTCGTCTCCTCACTTAAAATATCGTCCGTTTCCTCCCGTCCATTTGCCCGATCGCCAATGGCCCAGCCGCACTCTTACCAGCGCCCCTCAGTGGTGCAGCGTGGATTTGCGCGATGGCAATCAAGCGCTGGCTCAACCCATGAGCGTCGCCGAAAAATTGGAGTATTTCGATCTGCTGGTGCGCATCGGCTTTAAACAGATCGAGGTCGGATTTCCCTCTGCATCGCAGATCGAATTCGAATTCTGCCGCCGCCTCATTGAGGAAAACCGCATTCCTGCCGACGTCTCGATCCAGATTCTCTGCCAATGTCGGGAGGACTTGATCACTCGTTCCTGCGAAGCCATTGCCGGAGCCCCCAACGTGATCTTCCACCTCTACAACTCCACCTCGCCGGCGCAGCGCAACTACGTGTTCAACGCCGACAAGGCCGCGATCAAGGCCATCGCCACCGATGCCATCGCCTTGCTCAAAGCTCGGGTAACTGACTTGGCGGCCGCCGGCACCTGCCTGCAGTTGGAGTATTCCCCGGAAAGCTTTACCAGCACGGAGCTGGATTACGCGCTCGAGATTTGCGAGGCCGTAACCGACGTCTGGCAGCCCACCCCAGAGAACAAAATCATCCTCAACCTGCCCGCCACGGTCGAATACGCCACGCCCAACGTCCACGCCGATCAGATCGAATGGATGTGCCGGCACTTATCGCGCCGCGAGCTCACCGTCGTGTCTTTGCACACCCACAACGATCGCGGCACCGGCGTCGCCGCGACAGAATTGGCCTTGCTCGCCGGCGCAGATCGGGTCGAAGGCACGCTCTTCGGCAACGGTGAACGCACTGGCAATCTCGATATTGTCGTCGTGGCCCTCAACATGATGACCCACGGCATCGACACTCACCTCGATTTTTCGAACCTCAACGACATCCGCGAGGTTTACGAACGCACCACCCGCATGGAAGTGCCTGCCCGCCAGCCTTACGCCGGCGAATTGGTCTTCACCGCCTTCTCGGGCTCTCATCAGGACGCCATCAAGAAATCGTGGGACAAACAAACCCCGGGGCAGCCATGGGATGTCCTCTACATTCCCGTTGATCCGGCCGATATCGGCCGCAACTACAAGGCCATTATCCGGATCAATTCCCAATCCGGCAAAGGCGGCGTCGCCTACGTGCTCGAACAGGAATTCGGCTACACCCTGCCCAAGGCCATGCACCGCGAATTTGGTCCGGTCATCAATCGACTCGCCGACACCAAAGGAACGGAACTCTCCGCCACCGACGTTTTGGACGCATTCCGGACCGAATACATCAATCAGACTTCGCCCCTCGAAGTGCTCGATTTCCGCACCACCGAAAAGGCGCAGGAGGTCTCTTGCGAAGCCGACCTCTTGATTAACGGCGAGGCGCGCACCATCAAAGGTGCCGGCAACGGGCCCATCGCTGCGTTCGTGCAGGCCGTGCGCGACGAAGGGATCCTGCAATTCGAGTTTCTCAGCTATTCCGAGCATTCCCTCGGCACCGGCGCTCGCGCGCAGGCCGTCAGTTATATCCAGATTCAGCCCGAAAACGGGGCCGCCCTATTCGGTGCCGGTATCGCCACGAGTATCGACTTTGCCTCGATCAAAGCGATCTCCAGCGCGATCAACCGGGCCTTAGCTCGCGGCTAAACCGAAGCGCCCCCTCCCCATTTCGAAAATTTGGGAGGGGGTTTACACCCCGACTCGCGGCAGAGTGACCATCAAGGCCGGGGTGTAAAACCATTCGCTCAAATGAGTGGGACTTTACACCTAAAATCACGAAGGACGCCAAGTGAGACAATAGAGGTTGTGAAATGTAGGAGCCGTGCTTGCACGCGATGAACGCGGTGACGTGGCTTTGTTCCCTCCGTTACCGCCCTCACAGAACATGGAAGTCCAGCTGCCACGAAAAAGCACAAAAAGAAGCACAAAACTGCCGACAATCTTAGTGCCTCTTTGCGGCCATCTCAGACATTCCTCCGGCCCCGTTCTTTACCCAATACATCCCGGTCATCCGGGCCGAACGCTTCGGTAAAATCTGCTTGTTTCCGGATGATCGGTTCAGCCTGCCCCCATACCCCGTCCGCAGCCCCGCCAAGCGACCAATTCGCCGCTGGATTACCGCATTGTAATTCGCCCTTCATCCGGCCGTCATCCCGTCTTCGATTTGAGCTGGTTAGCCCCGACTTTACCTCTACCTTCCGAGTGTGCGAATTCTGGTAATTGAAGACGAACGCAAGGTCGCCGGTCTCATCATTGCCGGCCTGACCGAGCAGGGGTGGGCGGTCGAACACTCGGGCCACGGCGACGAGGGACTTCTTGTTGCCACCACCCAAAACTTCGATGCCATTGTGCTCGATATCATGCTCCCCGGTCGCGACGGCCTGAGCCTGCTCCGAAAACTTCGCGCCCAACACAATCCCGTTCCGGTCATTCTGCTCAGCGCCCGTGGCGATGTGAACGAACGCGTCGAAGGCCTTGAGCTCGGCGCTGATGATTATTTGGCGAAACCCTTTTCGGTCATCGAGCTCGTGGCTCGAGTGCGGGCGATCGTCCGCCGCCGCACCGGCGAGTCGCTCACCGTGCTCACCCACGGTGATCTGGTGCTCAATCTTCACCGCCGTTCGGTCACCCGGGCCGATCAGGCCATCGAATTGACCGCCCGGGAATTCGCCTTGCTCGAAACCTTCCTGAGCTGTCCTGGCCGCGTGCTGTCCCGCACCTTTTTGTGCCAGCGCGTTTGGGGATACCAATTCGACCCCGAGACCAATGTGGTCGATGTCGCCGTCCAACGATTGCGACGAAAGATCGATGATAATTTCCCCTCCAAACTCATCCAAACCGTGCGGGGCGTCGGCTACTCCCTCGCCTCATGAAATTAAACCGGCTCTCCCTTCGGGCCCAAATCGCACTCTGGGCGGCCACGGTCACGGCCCTCGCACTCGTCATTCTCGCCGCCGGCACTTGGGTCTACGTCTACTTTGAAGACTTGGCCGCGATCGACGAGCATCTCCGTGGCGAAGCCAACGAGCTCCTGTCGGACGTGGCCGAAAACCAGATCGACCCCACCGAATTCGCCCAGGACGTATTCGAACCCCGCCAAGGCATGGCGGCATTCACGGCCGAAGGGAACCTTTTCGGCATCACCCCCACCCTCCCCGAACCCATCGCCCGCATGGGACTTGCGCAGCCGGGTTACAGCTTCCAAACCCTCGCCCCATCGCGTTGGCGGATAATGAGTGCCACCGACGCCGGCACGACCGTCGTGGTCAGTCACCATCTCGATGAATTTGATGACGTTTTGGCCAACCTTGCGACCATCCAGTTTGTGCTGGTCCCATTAGTCGCCCTGATTACCGCGTGGGTCAGTTGGCTCGTAGCGGGACGCTCGTTGCTTCCCGTCCGGCGTGCCACCGAAGCGGCCGCCACCATCGGGAGTGGAAACTTGAACAAACGTCTGCCCGTGATTCGCCCCGACGACGAAATCGGCCAGTTCACCACCGTGCTCAATCGAATGCTCGATCGCATCGAGAAGAATTATCAACAGGCAAAACGCTTCGCCGGCGATGCTTCGCACGAGCTCGGAACCCCGCTCACGATCATCAAGGGCGAATTGGAGCATCTCCTTGCTCATCACGAATTTTCTCCCGCCACGGAGCTACGCATCGTGAGTGCGCAACAAGAGGTCGATCGCATGCACCAAATCATCGATCAACTTCTCCTTTTGGCGCGATTCGACGCGGGCAAAGGCAGTGGGGATCATGGTCCCCTCAACCTCAGCCGCCTGTTGCAGGATTTGGCCGAAGATGTGGATCTC
>CAXBOL010000576.1:0-3977 GCA_963977295.1 uncultured Opitutaceae bacterium | reverse complement strand
CCCCATGATGTAGATGGTCGTATCGTCATCCTTGAGCACCCAGAGGGCCGGCTCGCCAGACCCGTGCGAGGCTTCGGCCGCCGCCAATGCCGCGTCGGTGGCGGCTTGCATCTCGGCGACGATCTGGCGGAGGAGCTCAGGATCGACGGCGTTGCGCTTCATGATTTCGGCGACTTGGTTGATATCAATTTTCGGCATGGCGGTGTTGTCTTCTTTGGCTCACGAAAGGGCACACATGAATGACGATGTAAAGGCCCAGCGTGATGACGAGCTGTTTGATGTGGTGGATCGGGATGATCGAGTGGTCGGTCAGGCTATGCGAGCTGAAGTGCATCGCAAGGGATTGTGGCACCGGGCGATTCATGTATGGGTGTTCAACCGGGCTGGACAGGTTTTTTTGCAAAAACGCTCGATGGCCAAGGATATGGCACCCGGATGCTGGGACTCCTCATGCTCGGGCCACTTGGACGCCGGGGAAGACTACGATGGGGCAGCCCAACGGGAACTCGGCGAAGAAATCGGGGTGCACTTGGAGGCTCCGCCCGAGCGATTTTTCTATGAGCGAGCCTGCGCGGAAACGGGGTGGGAGTTCGTGTGGGTGTTTCGTCTGGCTCACGAAGGGCCGTTTGAGCTGCATCCCGCCGAAATCGAAACGGGCAGCTGGTTTACGCCGCCGGAGGTAGATGCATTGATCGCGAGGGATTCATCCGCCTGCGCCCCGGCGTTCCGGTATCTTTGGGCTCGCCGCAATCGGGACTGATACCCGCAGCCCGTTCAAATTACGCTAATTTTAACGCAAAGTCACCAAGCCGGTAAGCACGCAAAGTTAACAAATTGAATAACTTGCTGCTCAATTTTACGGTTCCACGACTCGGCATTAATGTCTAAATCCAAGCGATGATTGGGATGAGAGACCCCGAGCAGTCGGATCGGGTCTGGCCCCAGTCGGGATTACAACTTGAGGCGGGCGCGGGCGACGATGTCTTCCAATTCCGCCATTTGTTTGGGGGAGATGAGCCGACGAGGGACGCGTTTTTGAGCGTCCGAGAGCAAGCGATCGAAGTCATCGTCGGTCGGCTGATGCGGTTCCCACTGCGTGTGGTGCCCCTGATGGCGGGTAAACGTGAGCACGCTGCCGTGAAGCTTTGCTTTGACTTTGTATTTGCCCTCTTCGGGGGAGCGATTCCACCAGTTGAATTCGTTGGTCATGCTCGGGTGGTTAGGCGGAGACGGAGGGAGGCGCCAGCGGAATCGTGGACAGGATGGATCCGGCATGCCAACCATCGGGGCGGTTTTGCAGTCGACGGACGGTCACCTTTTCGGCTTCAACATCGACACAATAAGCCCCTAACGGCCCGCTGAAAGCCCCGGTGTTGACGATCGTGAGCGCTCCCCGTCGCCAAACGCGAGGGAAGTGGATGTGTCCCGTGGCGATGACTTGAGCGTCGGGGCACCAATCGGGTTGGCGCGCAGCGACTCGATCGGCAAAACTGGTCCAGGTGCGGATCATCGCCCACGGTTGCCGGGGAGGAAAGAATTCAACAAACAAGCGACGCAGCCGATAGTGAAAGTCTCGTTTTTCGGGATCACATTCTCGCCCAAATCCTTGGCAGGCGCGCCGGAAAAGAGCGGCCCGACCATCGAGAGTTTCAAGGTCCCAGGCGGGGTTATCAAAGCGGGCTTGTTGCACCCGGGTCACCAATTTTTGTCGAACCCGACTCCAGGGCACCACTTCGTCGAGAAAAACATCCCCGTGCGCGGCGAAAATCCGTCCGTCGGCGGCGGAGCGGTGATGCGTCGTCGAAATATCGGGATCGTGGTTACCGGTGATGAAGTGAACCTCGGGCACGCGGCAGCGGAAGAATTGCCGAATTTCCTCCAGTTTGTCCGGAGGCATGCCCGTTTGGCTATCACACGTGTCTCCATTGAGCCAAAGTTGCGCCACCCCGGTGAGCAGCGGATTTAATTGCTCCAAGTCATGGAGATGACTGGAGGCATCGCGGTAATGCAGATCGGAAAGGATGCGAAGCATGGACAGCGTTCAGAGAACGAATTGCACGGAGTAGGCCAACTCTGAACCATCTCGGACTTGTGCCCGAGCGCGGATTCCCGTGAGAGTGAGGCATGCGACGATTTTTTCGGATCATGACGGGGGCAATTCTAAGCAGTGCGGTGGGGCTGGTCCTGCACGCTGACGATTTGGCGGGCGATATCGCCCGGATTCACATCGAAGCGATTGGGGGGCATGATCGGGTGGAACGATTGACGAGTTTCCGGGCCGCCGGGGCCGTCCGGGCGGGGGATAACGACATGGAATTTCAGATGTGGTCGGCTCGGCCCAATCGTATTCGGATCGAGATAAACCGAGGCGCGGTGACTTTGGTGCAAGGGTGGGATGGCGAAAATGCCCCCTGGTTGCGCGAAGGTGATTCGGGCCAGTTGATTGATATGAAGGGTCAACTGGCGGCGGATTTCAAAGCGGACTCCGAATTTGATGATTTGCTCTTTAAGGCGCGGGAGCGCGGATATTCCATCGAATACGCTGGCGAGGAGAACATGAAAGACGGCGCGGTGGTCAAACTGTTGGTCACGCGCGATGCCACGGATCAAAGCGTGCTGTATTTGGCCTCGGATACCTATTTTGTGATCCGACAGGACCGGACGCAGCGATTACTCAATGGCGACGTTTTAAAGACGCAGACCTACTATGATGACTTTCGGCCCGTCCTTGGGGTCACCCTGCCACATTCGATCGTGGTGCAATCGGGCGAGGAGATTTTGAATCAGATCGCATTGAGTTGGATTGAACCGAATCCGCCGATGGATCCGAATATTTTTAAGAAACCCAGCCCGTAGCCTCAGCTCCGCGCTTGCGGCGAAGGAGAGCGCGGTTTGGAGTGCGAGTCATGGCTCTTTGGGGAACTCTTGAAATTATCACTCAACAACTCGCGCCTTCGGCTCGGTTTGAAATCGCCTTGGATTATCTGAAAGAAGCCTTTGATCCGAATTCGGCGGTTCACGCGCGCATCATGGCCGTGCCGGAAGGCGCAACGCAGCGGGTGGACTTGGCGGAAGGCGTGTTTGCGTTGGAGCAAGTTTACCGGAGCAAGCCCGCGGCGGAAGGCCGGTTGGAAGCGCATGAGCGGCATGTCGATTTACAAGCCATTGTTGCGGGACATGAGACGATGGAGGTCACCACGGTCGAAGGACTGACGGTGACGGAAGATGCATTGGCTACTCGCGATGTGCGGTTCTTTGCGGATTCGACCGACGTGTCGCAATGGAATATGCGAACGGGCGAAGTTGCGGTGTTTTTCCCGGCCGACGTGCATAAACCGTCGTTGCTGACGGAAGCTCCGATGGTGGTGCACAAGACGGTGGTCAAAGTCGCGCTGTGAATTACCGGCATCACTACCACGCCGGGAATTTTGCCGATGTGGTGAAACATCTCATCGTGCTCGCGCTGGTGGAGGCGATGCAGCGCAAACCCAAAGGCTTTTTTATGCTCGATACGCACGCGGGGCGCGGAGCCTATGATCTGGCACTGGCGGACCGAGGCGACTCGCTGGAGCGCAAGCCCGAATGGCCGGATGGATGGGGGCGCCTGACCGCGACCGAAAATCGCCCGGAATTGGTGCAACGTTACCTCGACGCGGTGGAGGCGTTCGGGCGGGCCGAGACGTTTCCCGGGGCCAATCCGTATCCGGGTTCGCCGTGCCTGGTCGCGCCCCTTTTGCGGGAACAGGATCGGGCCACGTGGTGCGAATGGCAGCCGGACGAGTTTGAGCTGTTGCGCGACACCCTAGTGTGTCGGCGCGGTTGGCGGGTGGAGCAACGCGATGGTTACGAAGCGATTCGCGGCTGCCTGCCCCCGGTGGAGCGACGAGCATTGATCTTGATTGATCCGCCCTATGAAGCGGAAAGGGAAGCCGAACAGGTATGGAGCGCACTGCGGGAAGGATTGCGCCGGTTACCAG
>CAXBOL010000575.1:0-3977 GCA_963977295.1 uncultured Opitutaceae bacterium | reverse complement strand
GCGCCCCGCAGACCTCCGCCGACCTGTTGAACCGCAACCTTCCGCTTTCTCTCCTATGAATACCTTTCCTCTCGCCATGGTCACCGGCGGCCGCACCGGCATCGGTCAAGCCCTCACGCAACAACTCCTCGAAACGGGTCATCCAGTCGTGGTGGTGACTCGAGACCCCGCCAGTATCGCCGGCCACGATTCCATTTTCGTTATCGAGGCCGATGCCACCACGCCGGAGGGCGTCTCCCATGCCTTCGCAGCCTGCCACGACCGATTTAGTGCACAGCCCATTGCGTCGGCAGCACCCTGATCGCACCGCTGCACCGCACCCGCAGCGAGCAGTGGCGTGAGGTCATGCGGGTGAATCTAGATAGTAGCTTTCTCGTGCTCTCGGCCTGGATTTCCGCCCTTCAAGATGCCCATGTGTCCAGCGCATCGGCAGTCTTCGCCAGCTCGGTGGTCGCTCGAATTGGAGTGGCCAATCATGAGGCCATTGCCGCCGCCAAAGGCGGGGTCGAGGCCCTCGTGCGCAGCGCGAGCGCGACTTACGCGGGTCGTGGTTGGCGCGTAAATGCCGTCGCTCGCGGCATGACCGAAACTCCGATGACCGAAACCATGTTACGCAACCCGGCCTTCCGCGAGGGTGCGGGCCGTCAATACCCGCTGGGCGGGGTCCAATCCGCCGCGCAGGTCGCCGATGTCATGCGATGGTTGCTGGGCCCTGAATCGGCCCGAATCACTGGCCAAATTATCCCGGTCGATGGAGGGTTCACCTCCATCCGGCCCCTTGTGAAGTAATGAAACCGTTTATCCTCCTTTGTTGCCTTCTTGCCGCAACCTCCTCCGCCATGGCCTCCGACGCTGCGTTCCCTGCCACCGATCCCGGCCAAACCGAAGTAAAGGTTCTTCCCGCCGGTATCCTGCTCAAATCGACGGCCGCAGAAGGCTCCTACTTTGACAACGGCGGAAGTCTGTTTCGTCCCCTTTTTCGCTACATCTCCAGTCATGACATCGCCATGACCGTGCCGGTTGAAGCGACGATCGATAATGCCGCGATGTATTTTTGGGTCGCCAAAAGCGAAGAATCCAAGGTGTCCACCAGTCAAAATGGGGTTGAGGTCGTGCAGATCCCGGAACGTCGGGTCGCCGCGCACGGTTTCCGGGGGAGCTACTCGGCCAAAAATTTTGCCGAAGCTCGCGACACGTTGCTGGCTTGGGTCAAATCACGGCCTGAACTGAAATCAGTCGGAGAAGCCTACGCGGTCTACTGGAACGGGCCGTTTACTCTCGGATTCTTAAAACGATTCGAAGTCCACCTCCGTTTGGAGCCTGCCTCCTGACCCGTCCATGTCATGCCAACCTACTATCGTCTTGCCTTACCGTTTCTCGGCCTGGCCGTCGCCCTCGCCCAATTTGCCATGAGCGCTCCCTCCCCTTCCTCACTTCGAGAGTATCGCTGGAAGAATCGGGTCGTGCACGTCGCCACCCCGACGACCGATGACCCCCTCTATCAAGCGCAGGCCGCCAAGCTCATGACCCAATTCATCGGCCTGCTCGAGCGGGATATCGTCGTGCTGACCGATTTAAACGCGACCAAGTTTGAAATTACCCTGTTCGGTAAGGACGGCGGAACGAAACTGAGTCGGTCGACGCTGCTCGAACCGGAGGAGTTGTTCGCCATCATCGATGCCATGCCGATGCGTCGCGACGAGATAAGGACGCGATCGGTTACTCAATAATTTACTCGCAAGCTAGAAAAAAATTGCAGCGAGGGTTTCGCCATTTATCGCTGCGACAAGTCCTATGCCTCGTCCTACCATTCTACTTGTCGCGATCAATTCCCGAGAAACTGCGAGTTTCCTCCCAGACAATCTGCGCGAACAGGTCGAATCCTTGGCCGACCGCGTCGTGTGGTTCGATCCTACCGACACCGATCCTGAAACTTGGCTACGGACTCTGCAGGAGGTGAATCCCGAGGTGCTGATTGGCTGCTGGAGCACCCCAGCCCTCCCCCCCGAGCTACCCTCGCGACTTCGCTACGTGTGCTATCTCGCCGGATCGGTGCGAAAAATCCTCACCCGTCGGCATGTAGAAAACGGTCTCGTCGTCACCGATTGGGGGAATTCCATCAGTCTTTTCATCGCGGAAGCTGCTCTATTGCACATCCTGAGTTGCTTACGGCGCGTCCCGTATTGGGTTCGCGAAATGCATGAACGCCAAGGGTGGAAAACGCCTACATCGCCAACCGCAACACTCTTTGAGCGTCGCGTGGGAATTCACGGATTCGGCCGTATCGCGAAAGAGTTTGTTAAACTATTGGCGCCCTTTCGCTGCCCAATTTCAGTCTACGCGCCGGACGTGAATGCCGAAAATGCGCCGGCGTTGGGCGTGCAGGCCAGCCACTCGCTGGACGCACTTTTTGAGGACAACGATATCGTGGTGGAACTTGCTCCACTCAACGATGAGACGCGCGGAGCCGTCACCGAAAAACACCTGCGTCTGCTTTCGCCCGGTAACGTGTTCGTCAATGTCGGACGCGCCGGCACCGTCGACGAAGCCGGTCTGCTCAAGGTCGCGGCGGAAGGCGAAGTGCTCTTCGGCCTCGACGTGTTTCACCAGGAGCCCCTCGCGGCAGACTCTCCTTTGCGCGGGCTGACTAATGTGTGTCTGTCGCCGCACAATGCGGGCCCTACGACCGACGGGCGGTCCGCCGCAGGTGCATTTGCCGTGCGTAACCTGCAGGCCTACCATGATGAAACATCTTTGCTCTCGGTGATTACGCCGGAGATTTACGACCGCTCGACTTAATCCCCCCCACCAATCGTTCAGGGCAAACCCAGCATTGCTTTTCAACCCGGATACGTTTTCGATCTGCTAATAATTATGATATCTGAAAAATTAGCCCGTAAACGTGTTCTGATTACCGCCGGTGCCCAGGGAATCGGAGAAGCCATTTCCCGTCGTTTTATTGAAGCGGGCTGTCATGTCGCAATTCACTATTTTTCGAGCAGCCAGCGCGCGGAGGAAATTGCCGCCGAGCCGCATGCCGCCGGACAAAAGGTCATCGCCGTGGGAGGCGATCTGACCAACCCCGAAATCGCGACGGAAATGGTCAATGAGGTCGCCGCTCAACTCGGGGGACTCGACATCCTCGTCAACAACGCCGGTTCCATCGTGGCCCGACGCCGTTTGCACGAAATCGACGATGCGTTTTGGACCCAGGTCTTTGATCTCAATCTCACCTCCATGCTGAGCGTCACGCGCGCCGCGGCCCCGTTTCTCGCCCAATCCTCGGCCGGCAGCAGCATCGTGAATCTCGCGTCCTTGGCCGGCCGAAAAGGCGGCCACCCTGGTTCCCTCGCCTACTCCACCGCCAAGGGCGCCGTGCTCACCTGGACCCGGGCGCTCGCCAATGAACTCGCCCCTCAAGGCACGCGCGTCAATGCCATCGCCCCTGGGCTCATTCTCGGCACTTCGTTCCACAACACTCACACCTCCAAGGAATCCGCCGACAAAACTATCGAAGGCATTCCTCTCGGCATCGCCGGTGGACCGGATGATGTCGCCCGCGCCGTGTTGTATTTCGCCTCCGAATACGACGGCTTCATCACCGGAGCGACGTTGGACATCAACGGCGGCGTCTACTGCGCCTGAGTGCCGGGCCCTGCCGGGACGGGTCAGTCCACCGCCAACGCATAAACCTCGACCAAGGCTTCCCCGGTCGTGCGACCGCCGCCCTGCACACGCGCGGTGTAAACCCCCGGGGCCAGTTCCACGAGCAGCGCCGCGTCCGTGCTGCCTGGAGCGAGCGCAAACGCGCCCACCGCCGTCGCCGTGCCGGCCATCTGGGTCGCGTTGGCGGCCTGGGACCAATTGTCGTTGGTCGCGATCACCGTCTGACCGCTCAGCACCTCGAGCACCGGATCGGCCAGTGTTCCCGTCACCCCGAACGCCGCCAGCCCGGGACCAATGGCTCGGATCAGAAA
>CAXBOL010000574.1:0-3981 GCA_963977295.1 uncultured Opitutaceae bacterium | reverse complement strand
AACCAGAAGTTGAGGAATCATATAATCTACCAGCCGCAGCGGCAGGATTAAGAAATCGTGCCGCGGCCGATCCGATGAAGCCGACTCGCAACTGGTTTTGCCGACCCCGGGCAAACGCGACGATTTCGGCGCTCGCCAAGTCGTATTTGTTTATCAGCGAGCCAAATTTATCGCGGACGAAGAAACCCAGATCGGTCGGTCCCATCCCGTGGGTATCGCGTTCGAATAATCGGCCTCCGATTTCCTGCTCCAGACTCTGGATATGCCGGGAAACCGTCGGCTGCGCGATGCCGAGGCGCAGTGCGGCTCGATTGACACTGCCTTCTTCCATGACCGCCAGAAAGCTGCGTAGTCTTCTGATCATTAAGAGGGTATACAGAAATCGTATATCCAAGGCAAGATCGGGGTATTAGCCGGGCTCGCGACGCTCTGTTAGGGTGAGTCTCATGCCAAAGCTCGCACCGCATTCTCTGCTTCTGCTCTCTCTCGCACCCGCGGTGGCCGCGACCATCTGGGGTAGCACCTATTTGGTCACGACGGAACTCCTGCCACCCGCCCGCCCTCTGACGGCGTCAGCCATTCGCACGCTGCCTGCCGGACTATTGCTGGTTCTTTTTACCCGCAGTTTTAAGCCGACGGTGTCAATCGGTCGTCTGCTGACGCTGGCAATCGTTAACATTGGGGCCTTCCAAGCGTTGCTCTTTGTGGCCGCGTATCGATTGCCCGGGGGACTCGCGGCAATCGTGGGTGCATTGCAGCCCTTGATCGTCCTGCTGTTTGCGTGGGTGGTCGATCAGGAGCGACCGCCACGGATCGCCCTCGGCGCCACCGTCAGCGGCGTCTTGGGTATGGCGTTGCTGTTTCTATCCTCAACCGCACAGCTGGACCTCGTCGGAATCATCGCGGCGTTAGCCGGGACCATCAGTATGGCTGCCGGCACGTTTCTAGCCCGTCGCTGGCGCAACGAAATGCCGGTGCTCGCTTTCACCGGATGGCAGCTTGGACTCGGAGGGGCTATGCTCATGCCGTTGGCCCTGTGGCTCGAACCTCCGCTACCGCCCCTGTCTTCGGCCAACGGTTTCGGCTACGCCTACCTGGTCATCGTCGGAACCTTGTTCGCCTACTCGCTGTGGTTCTGGGGTATATCCAGACTGCAGCCCGTTGCGGTGTCGGCGTTGGGCTTATTGAGCCCCATCACGGCAATTGTCTTGGGCTGGTTTGCTCTTAACCAGCAACTCGGAGGACGGGAAGTCGCCGGCATTCTACTGGTGTTCGCCAGTATCGGGATATTCCAGCTCAGACTCCCACTCAGCCCCTCTCTCCGAACCGAGCCACAGATGTCCCGTTCCGAAAAGGTCCTCAATCGCCCTGTCGCTCGCTGACCAATCTCTCCCCGCAATCTCAACCCGCCTTCCTCAAACCAACTAAAATTATGAAACTACTGAGAAAAATCACCTGCTTGCTGACCGGACCAATTTTGTCCGCGGCAATAGTTATCGCCAGTCCGGCGTTCGAGAAACTGGCCGATTCGCATTCCCGCACGGCCGAGGACATCACCTTGTATTTCAGTGACGGAACACCCCCCGCGCAGGGCGTTAGGGCCGTGAACGAACGGCTCTTGACCGTCGGAGTTCGGGTCAGCCAAGTGACGGTCCCGGTTGAATCCAGACCTCTATTGCGTGCCTCTATTACGCGCGCGCTGCATGCTACGGAATCCGCAGAATTGATTGACTTATTTCGCCTGGATCGGTCGGACCTGATAGCCGAAATTTCGGCTGCCGGCCGCACGCCGACCGTGCCGCAGGGCGGTTATCTGCAAACTTCGGAAGTTGATGTGCCGCCGTATCCAAAGGTTTACGACATGCAGGCACTGAACGACGATCTGGTCGTGTATCTTCAGCACAAGTTCGGCCGACTGCACGTCAACAGCTCCCGCGCGGGCATCGGTATCGACGAAGTCATGACGATCGTCTCCGGCGGGCCCTACACGTGGTTTTTTGTGCTCGAAGACAACGTGGTGGGGAAGCTTCGGTTCGGTGCCGTCGACGGAGACCGAAAGGCCTGGCGTATCAGCTATCCGGGGCTGGTTCCGCATGGTGGGTTCTTTGACGCGTCACATGGCCTCGTGGTGGCCTACGCCCATGGTCCGCGTAACTTTGTTATGCGCTACGACGATCCGCGGGTAAAAGGGCGAGAAATGCTAGGCACGAACCCCTGGGTCGATTTCACCGGCGAGCGGCCGGTGCTGTTGAGCCATCCGTGCTCACTGAACTCGCGTCGAATTAACGCTGACCAGTCCGCTACGATTCTCCCCGAATAACTCTGACCCCTAACACCGTCATGATCGCAACCTCTTATTCTCTGTTGGAAACCCGAACCACCACCGGTCGCTTCGATCCGAATTTCAGTTTGGACGACGGCACCATTGCAGAACTGGTGAGGCTCGCCACCCGAGCTCCCTCGGCATTCCATTTTCAAAACTGGAGTTTCCTCGCCGTGCGCTCGCAGAAAGCCAAAGACCTCTTGGTCGAGCTCGCCTTTGGCCAACGACAGGTTCGCGACGCTGCCGTCACGTATATTATCTGCGGTGGGCTCAAGGCACACGAGCAATTGCGCGAGCGACTACAACCGTCGGTGGACGCTGGTATCATCAACTCCTCACTGCAGCGGACCTGGGTCGATATGGCGACCCGGTCCCACGAGGATAATGCGTTGCTGCAACGCGATGAGGCTATTCGCTCGGCGTCGCTGACTGCGATGGCGCTGATGGTGGCCGCCCGAGAACTGGACTTGGATTCCGGAGCGCTGGGTGGGTTCGACCACGAAGGTGTTCGCCAGACGTTCAATCTCACGCCCGAGGAAATTCCTGTCATCTTGGTCACCGTGGGGCGCGCCGCCCGGGGGAACTGGCTCCAGAAAATCCGTCGACCCGTCGGTGACTTGCTCAGTTTTTACTGATCAAAGACCCCAGTGAATCAAGGCCCTTGCTCCAGCAAACCCTGGGACGTCCAAGACGTGGATGGAGCGCAGCTTAGTTATTCGGTAGCGGTGGTAGCCGGGGATGCCCCCTGCTATCCGGCCCACCCAAGCCACGAAATCTGACCGGTGCGGTCACCATGGCACGGGATTCGTTTGCAATGTTTTCGCCCACCAGGCGTCAATTGCGGTCACGGTCGATGCGGGCAAGGGCTCTGCCGCCGCCGCCATGTTGAACGTGAGTTGCTCGACTGATTTGGCTCCGGGGATTACACTCGAGATCTCCGGTCGGGCCAACACGTAGCGCAGGGCACCGTGCAGCATGGAAGTGCCTTCGGGTAAGAACGCCCGAAACTCTGCCACTAGGGATGCCCGTCGCGCCACCACTTCCGGTGTCCACCGTTCGCGAATGCCGTCAAAGGTGCTGGTCGCGTCGTATTTTCCCGTCAGCCAACCCGAATCCAGCGGCACTTTGGCGATCAATCCCACCCCTCGCTTCGCGGCAGCCGGAAACATGTTTTTGGGCTCCTGATGCAGGGCATTGAACAGGATCTCGGCGGCACCGCTCGCGGTCTGTTCCACGACCTGCCGAAGGTCTGCACTCCAATCCACCGAGGCGCCATAGGCGCGGATAATGCCCGCGGTCTTCACCGCTTCGAGCGCCGCATACAGGTCTTCCGCTTGACGTTGTTGCAACAGGTTCGGCTCCGGATTGTGCAGCAGGACGACATCGAGGTAGTCGGTGCGCAGTCGCCGCATGCTGGCCTGCAGGGCCGGCACCAGCGCGGCCGCGGAGAAATCCGAAGTGCCCTCGGCAGTGTGACCGAATTTCGTGCTAATCACGACCTCGGCGCGGCGGCCTGCGAGGACCGCGCCCAGAATTTCCTCGCTGCGGCCCTCGCCATAACCTGGCGCGGTGTCAAAGAAGGTGCAGCCCAAATCCAACGCCGCCGCGACTATCCGACCACTATTCCCGGTGTCCTCATTGCTCCACATGGCGTTGCC
>CAXBOL010000573.1:0-3985 GCA_963977295.1 uncultured Opitutaceae bacterium | reverse complement strand
TCACCGACCCGCCAATGCCTGAAACGGAAGCCCGGCCGTGCGACCGCAGTGACAGTCTTGCCCGACCCCAAGCTAAGATAATTCCCGGCTCCAGGCTCACTGGTCACAAAGTCGAAGGCCCCAATGGGTTCGGAAACCGGATCAAAAAGAACCGCAGGCAACCGTTGAATCGTCACTCTAAGTGACCCGCTCACCACCACGCTTACTCCCGTTGTACTCCCTTCGGCGATTGGAGTTTCCCCATCTGTGACTGATGTCACGCTCCACCCGTTAAGCGTCCATTTAGTCCCATCGTCGTTGATCCGCTCCGATTCGATCTCCGCATCAAAATCGCTGCCTTCAATTACTGATAGGGACTCGGACGTCGAAAGTGATTCGTCATAGAGTTCTACCTCAACCAATTGGGTAGGAATAGCGATGCTCACGCTTTCGCCCGGCTCGATCGATTCCACAACTTGAGTAGTAACCCAGCTGAAGTTTTCCCCTTGGAGCCGGATTATCGCCGTCAGAGTCAATCGCCCCTCTTCATCCAAGTCTTCCGAATAGGGCGTGTGGTCAAAAACCAAGGCTCTTTCAGCCAACTGCCCCAGTTCGATCGGCTGAGGAGTTTGACCCTCAATTGACACTTCGGCCGCAACCACCAAAGGGAATACCTCTTCAGGCAAACTCGCTGTCAATAAAACGGGCAGCTCCGGATGCGCCGAGAGCGTCGATCCAAAAATTAGGACAAAGAGAGTCAGCAATAAGCAATGCCGCGAAGCACCTTTTACGATTCTAGATCGGATCAGACGCATCGATCCTCCTCCAATAAAACCGTCATACGGGTTGCGCCAAATTCGATCAATGCGCCGTGACTAAAAGGAGCCCGACCTTCAATCAGTCGACCATTCAGGTAAGCTGGAACCGCGTCGGCGCTACCAACTATCGCCCAATCACCCGCTCGAAATTCGATAGCGGCTTGTCGGCGAGAGACACGCCCATCTTCGATACGAAAATCACAATGGTTTGAGCGACCTATCGTCCATCTAGTCCCGCGAAGAGCCGCCCAACTAATCTTTTCCGAGTTTCCACTCATCCAAGCCAAACAGGGCGTTTTGGTTTGAGATGGAACTCCCGCAAGCAGCCGACGAATGTGCTCTAAACGGATACTCAAGCTGCTGGGCCGAAGAGAGTTGAGCGCATCAACGCAGCCTTGCGAAAGGACTAAACTTGTTCCGGATATCGAATGCGACATGAGACTGCGCGCCCGAATCCTTAGTGAGTTCGAATCAGAGCGTTCTACCGAGCAATTGGGGAAAAGACCCGATATCTTACGCGAAATTACAAAATGAGCCCGGTAGCCTTAGATCGAAACGACTACCAAGCGCTGACTTCCCTTCACTCCAGCATACCACCGGCTTCGTGGTGGAGCCGTTTGATCTCGGCTTTGATCCGACCCATCACGCGGTTTTTAATCTGATATACGGCATTCGGCGTCAGGCCAAACTTGGCCGCGACTTCGCCCACCGGGCGGCTCTCCATGGCGTAGGCTTGGAAAACTTGCCGCGTGCGCACGTCAGTGCGCGTGTCGTCGAACACGGCTTTCACCGCCGTCGCAAAAAGACTCTCCTGCCAAAGTCGGTTGTCTTTATCTTTGTTCTCCAATGCCGCTGCCGCATCTGGAGTGGGGTCCGTGCGATAAGCCTCGGGGACCGTTTCGATGTTCACGCCATCGGGCTTGGTCGCGGCCTTGGCGATGGCGCGGTAGGTGATGCGGCTGACGATGGTCTTTAAATAGCCCCGAAACCTCCCCCGTGTTCGATCATATTTGAACCGAGGCAGCACCCGCATGAGCACGACCATGGTTTCTTGCAGCACGTTTTCCGCCTGATCGCGTGCCAACCCCAACCCCGTGGAATACCCCATGATCAACGGCCAATAGCGGTCAAAAAATTCCTTCCACGCCGCTTGGTCTTCCAGCGTGATCAATCGTTCCAACAAGGTCTGGTCAGTATCCACCATCGGGGCAAAATTAGCGAAAACACCCGGTAAGAATATTCATTGATCGTCAAACAGTTCTTTTGTTCACCGTCATGGAGTAAATTCAGATTCTGCTCTCAGCCGTACCCAATGCAGCGCCATCGAGGGGCCACTCTGGTGCTTGATCTCGATACTTGCCCGAACCAGATCCCCGGCATCGTCGGCCGGTGTGCTGTTTTCGGCAAACAACTCCCCGCCATCCGAAACGCGTCGCACCACGCCCCTGACCCGATCTTTGGTAATCAAAAGCACCAATTCCTGATCCCCTAGTTCTTGCGGATGCTCGTGAGCAATCAGGCGCCCGGTTCCATCCTCCAGTCGAATGCGTTGCACATTGCGCATACTATCTGCGACCTCATTGACCAAGCGCACGGTGCGTCCGTCGGCGTAGGTAAACACCAACGCCACCTCACTCCCCCATTGACTCGATCCCATGCGGATCCGCGCGGATAGAGCCAGTGACCCCCGGTTAACCGCTCCCGCCAAGGACCGCTTGAGCCGAATCGTGTCGGGTCCCGCCATCACTTGCACCAGACCGTCAACTGACCTTAACTGATCGGAGCTTCCTCCCTGCCATTGCCAAAACTCAGGCATGTTTTCGGGCTGTGGATCGACTTGCTCCTCGGATGGCAACAACACCGCCCCGGCATCGGCCGCGACCAAAATTTTCAGATTCACCCCGCGCCACGAACCCAAAGCCAGCATCGCTCCCGCTGCAGTATCATAAGTAGTGTAGTATTCCGGCACGGTCCCATTAAACCGAGTCACAAAGTAGTGCCGGTCCCCCTCGGCCAAACGCCGTCCATCGTTCGTGACAAACGCATTGGCTTGAAACCCAATGCCGAGTGCATCCAGCGCCGCGCCCGGATCACGCTGCGCCTCCAACCACGGCTTGAAGTCCTGCCAATCCGCCAATTTCACCTGAGGTCCGAATTCCATCTCGACAATAGCCGGAAGGTCCTCGGTTTCAGAAACCGATCCCGCCGTCACCGCGAAAGGATAGCCCGCCAGTTGCGGATCAGTGTCCCCTCCAACCATCGATTTTCCACTCCCGCCATCCACCGGTAATTTCATGCCTGAATTCGTGACCCGGATATGCCGCACCCTCCCTCTGAAACCAGTTTGATGGGACGCGTCCGCTCCAAAAACCCAGTAACCGGGAGTGCCCTCTGATTCGATACTGAGTTCCCCACGACTCTGGCCCAGCACCACTCCGTTAACGGCCAAAGACAGCACCCCGTGATCGTAATTGGCCTGCACCATTTGCCACGCTTCTTCCACCAGTGCATCCGTCACCAACACTTCGATGCGCCGGTTTTCCTGAGTGAGGCCCACATGACAAAAGAGATTTCGGCCGGAGCGAGAAAGTAACCAGTAGAACTCTCCCACGTGCGCTCGACCCAAGACTGCCAGAGTCTGAGTCCCTGCTGTTTCATCACGCGCTGGCCATAGCTCCATGGTCACGTCCACTGCTGAATCGCCACTTGCCGCAAACTCACTGTGGCGGCCCGTTTCCAACCAACTGCTACCGGAGAAACTCACCGAGTTGCGTCCCTCATCTTCCACGAATTGCACCCCTTCGCTGCGAATCGGCACTTTCAATGGGCCCACATCCCGGAAACGGTTTTCACCCGCGAGTTCCAACAAAACACCGTCGTGGACAGCGTCCCCGACCGCGACCGAAGACGCTTCCGCAAATGCAGCCGACTCCGCGACCGTCTCGTCTGATCGCGCCGTCCAGGCCAGCCACGCCACACCGATTGCCGCCAAGGCGGCAAGCCCCCCTAAGCCAATCGTCCAACAGGTCCTCCCTTGCTTGATACTTCGCCCCACCGTCCCGGTCGATTTCCCCGTTTTATTATACGGGGTCAGCAATCGCCGCACCGCCGCTCCGTTTTGCGGTCGGTCTTCCGGACGCTTGCTCAAGCACGCCGCAATAAACGCCTCCCATTCCCGAGAAATCGTG
>CAXBOL010000572.1:0-4004 GCA_963977295.1 uncultured Opitutaceae bacterium | reverse complement strand
AGTTTCACTTCCATCGGTTCGCGGCCGAAGACGGATGATCCGAGAAGTGAATGGACGGCCGGCGGTCAGGATTATCCGGCCAAAATTCGCCGGAGTCCGATCAAGCCATTGAAGGTGTTTTTCCAAGACGGATCTAATGATTTGGATAATGATTGGGGTGATTGGTTTCTGGCGAATCAGCAGATGGTCAAGGCGTTGAACTATGCTAATGCCAAAGCCGACAAGACGGGCGACACCGGGCCGCGTTACGTGGAGAAGCACGTGTGGACCGACGGTCAGCATTCCGATCAGCACGGCGGATCCATGCTACCCGAGGTATTGCGTTGGATCTGGCCTCGAGCGAACCGGTAGCGGATTTTAAGGGATCGGTGGGGCGAGTGGACCGATATTGTCCGTTAAAATTCGTGACGCTGAGAGATTGAGTGAACCGAAACGGAGCGTCAAGGTGGCTGGCATGCGGCTTCTTATCCTTTTGTTCTGTATTCCGGCCTTGGCGAGTGCGGCATCGACCGAACGCATCGATGCGTTGGCCGCTGCGGTGGAGTCGAAAGTAATCGCTTGGCGGCATCACCTGCATGAGCACCCAGAACTCTCCAACCACGAGATAGCAACGGCCGCCTACGTGGCGGACCATCTACGCAGCCTCGGCCTTGAAGTGCAGACCGAAGTCGCCGTGACGGGCGTGGTCGGTGTGCTGAAAGGGGGTAAACCCGGACCGGTGGTGGCGTTGCGAGCCGACATGGATGCGTTGCCAGTAACGGAGAAGACGGGGTTGGCTTATGCCTCGAAGGTGCGGGTCGATTACGGTGGGCAAGAGGTGGGGGTGATGCATGCCTGTGGCCACGATGCGCACGTCGCCATACTCATGGGCGCAGCGGAGGTGTTGGCGAGCATGCGCGATGAGTTGGCGGGCTCGGTTAAGTTTATTTTCCAACCCGCTGAAGAAGGGGCGTGGCCCGCACCGACTTGGGGCGCGAAACAAATGATTGCCGAGGGCGTGTTGGAAAATCCGAAAGTCGACGCGATCTTTGGCCTGCATGTGTGGTCCACCATGCACACGGGGGTGATTGGGGTGCGGTCGGGGCCGGTTATGGCCAGTAGTGATTTTTTGCGGATCACAGTGACCGGCAAACAAACGCATGCGGCTGCGCCTTGGCAGGGTATCGATCCCATTACCGTTTCGGCCCAGATCGCGTTGGGACTACAGACGGTCGCGAGCCGACAAGTGAAGATTCTTGGCTCTCCTTCCATCGTGTCGATCGGCACCATCCACGGCGGAGATCGCAACAACATCATCCCGGACGAAGTGGTGATGACTGGCACGATTCGCACTTTTGATCCAGAAGTGCGCGCGGCTTACCACGAACGTGTGACCCGCACCGCGGAGAAAATAGCGGAAGCCGCCGGAGCGAAGGCGGACGTTTATATCGGAGCTGATACCGGCTACGCCCCCACAATTAATCACGCTGAACTCACCGAGGACATGAAGGACGTTTTGGTGCGAGTGGCAGGCGCGGATCATGTCGTGACCAACGATCTTACGACTGGCTCGGAAGACTTTTCGTTTTTTCAGCAAAAAGTGCCGGGTTTGTTCTTCTTCCTTGGGGTCACCTCGGAAGGCGTGGATATGAACACCGTCGCCGCCAATCACTCGCCCCTGTTTACCGTTGACGACACTGCCCTGAAGACCGGCGTCCGAGCCTTGGCTAGCTTAGCCGCTGAGTATTTGGATCGAAACTAGGACCTGTTGGGCGGATCCCTTTTCGGATCCGAGTGGCAATTTTAGGCCATGTTTTTCGTGACGGGTAGCCGCCGGTCTGATGCCCGCGAAAATGTAGATCCACGGGTATGATGGCGGGGCCGTTCGGCAGAATCGTGCTCTGCGCTGAGGTCTCAAGTGTGGCGATGTGGAGCAGATGGATATTTGTTTTCTTTTGGTGCCCCAAGTCGCAGTTCCTTTGACATTTAGTAAGTTGTCCTTGCTCGGCTCGATGTCGGCTGAACTGACAGTAATGAGGGGGAGTTCGGTAAACCAACCAAATCTAGTTTGGGGCGTGTCGGTTCTACGTCGCGCGCGAAGAGGGATAGGGCCTTTGCATGATCCGCCCAACCCATCGCGCGACCGCCTATCCCGCGAGCGTTGTCGCTTGCCCGATGTTCGATAAGCGTGTCGCCATTCACCTGCTATCAACCGATGTATAATCCCCGCTCGTCACTCTCACTGGATGAACAATGGCAACAGTTTGTCGCCTCGCGATTCATCACGATGCCGATTTCCGGCACGGTGGCCTGGATTGTCATTGGTCTGGCGGGCGCGATTTTTCCCGGGACGATTGCCGAATTAGTGATTTTCGGTGCCACCGGTTCTATCTTCTACCTTGCGCTGGGCATCTCCAAACTCACTGGGGAGGACATGTTGGGAAAGCAACGGCCGGGTAACTTCTTCGATCGGATATTTTTATCGACGGTGATGATGGCATTTTTGATCTATGCGATCGCCATCCCGTTTTACCTGATCGAAAAGAGCTCGCTGCCGATGACAGTCGGAATCCTTACGGGACTCATGTGGATTCCGTTCTCGGTCTTGGCGCGACATTGGGTCGGTCTGTTCCATGGGATCGTGCGAACGCTAGGGATTCTGGGGGCCTGGTTCCTTCTTCCAGACCACCGCTTCACGCTTATTCCTGCGGTGATAGTCACGGTCTACCTTGTCACCATCGTGGTGTTGGAACGACGCTACCGTTCCCTGCCAATGGCTTAACCCCCTGACTTTGGCGCTGATTTTTGCGATCAGCCAAACTAGAAGGGACAGGTCGATTAGGAGCTCGACGAGCTGAGTGATGTGGGTTGGGGTGGGGAGCGATGAGACAGGCGCGGAGGTGCTGCGGAAACAGTTGTGGCAGGTGGCCGATTATTGCGGGGGGCAGATTCTGACCTATGCCATCATGTCCAACCATTTTCATGTGCTGGTTCGGGTTCCCAAGACGAAGCCGGTTTCGGATGCCGAGTTGCTCCGGCGATATGCGATTCTGTATCCCAAACCGTCCAAGTATCAGTCGGCTCGTTTGGACACGGTTAAAGCTCAGCTTAAAACGAACGAAGCGGAGGCGCAAGCGTGGCGAAATCGGCAACTTGCTCTAATGGGGGATCTTTCGTCTTTTATGCGGTTGGTGAAACAGCGATTCTCAATCTGGTTCAATCGCAGTCACCATCGCTACGGCACCCTCTGGGCGGAGCGGTTTAAGAGTGTTTTGGTGGAAGCCAAAAGCGGGGTGCTTCGAACTATGGCTGCGTATATTGATCTAAACCCGGTTAGGTCGGGCCTCGTTTCCGATCCCAAAGCCTATCGGTTTTGCGGCTATGCGGAAGCGGTGGCGGGGAGCTCGTTAGCCCGCCGGGGTTTGGTGGGTTTAGGAATCGGGCAGACGTGGAGTCAGACTCAGTCGGCATATCGAGAGATTCTCTTTGGCAAGGGGGCGTCGGTGAAGGAGAACCGGGCGACGATTTCACCTGCTGCCTTGAAGCAAGTGATCAAGGAAAAGGGGCGATTGCCCTTGGCGACCGTCTTACGTTGCCGGATTCGCTATTTCAGTGATGGCGCGGTGCTTGGTTCACAGGCTTTTGTGCAAACACAACTTGCCTTCTATCGGTCGAAATTTGGTCCGAAACCGCGGACGGCTCCCCGTGAGATCCCGCACATTGCCGATTGGGGGGATCTGACCACGATGCGAGGGCTGAGAAAAGGGGCTTTTGGATAGTTCCTCAGTTTATGGCGGTGTGAGTTCTTTTCTCAATGTTGCCACTGCTCAGGTGGGGGCTAGGTTAATCCTAAAAACCGCATTTGGTCACAGAGGTCACCGAGGCAAACCGGAGTTTCACAGAGACTAATTGAGGAAACTAAGGAGAGTAAATCTTCCCCCCGGAGGGGACAGCCGCCTGCCCAAGGATCTATTTCGTAAACATGGCTCTGTGAACTCTGTGCAATTCTCGGTGACCTCAGTGAC
>CAXBOL010000571.1:0-4005 GCA_963977295.1 uncultured Opitutaceae bacterium | reverse complement strand
CCCGCGCCTCCGTCGTCCCTGCCGACGCCGCCAACGCCGCCGCCAACGCCGCCGCCAACGCCGCCGCCCGCGCCGCCGCCCGCGCCGCCATCTACGCCATCTACGCCGCCGCCAACGCCGCCCGCGCCGACGCCGCCAACGCCGCGATCTACGCCGCCGACGCAGCCGGCGCCGCCGGCTACGCCGCCAACGCAGCCGGCGCCGCCAACGTCGCCAACGTCGCCAACGTCGCGGCGCGGAATGATTATAAGTTTCTACAAAAGATGAGAATCAAAGATGTTGTCCTAATGGACTTCTTCAGAATGTCGATTTGGGGACATGAGGAACCCGAGCGTTGGGCGGAGTTGCAGATGAATCTTTCGGGGGTTTGTCAAAAACTGAGATTAGGTGAATTGGGCGAGAAGGTCGAAAAATGGATGGTAGGAGAATTCATCCCCGAACAAATGGCTCGAGATGTTGAAGATTGGGTGTCTCGAACGTCCAAATCCTCTTCAAGAAGCGGGAAAGCCATCGCCAAGAAAAAACTCACTACACGAAAAAAATCAGGAAAGAAGTCCTCCGAGCTATCTTCTTCCGGACAAACCGAGAAAAGCTCCGCTGAAGAGGGAGAATTAAGTGACACAGCGAAAGAGGAAATGCCTTCTTCCCCTCAGCCGGGTAAAGTCGCAGAGACTTTAGGAGGTGATAGCTGTAGAACTGAAGATCACCTCAATCGCGAACCCTTGGCTCGTGTTATCGCTCAGTTCGTAAGTAACGCGAATACCAAACCCCCGGTCGCACTGTCGATTGAGGGGCCGTGGGGAAGCGGAAAGTCGTCGTTGATGCACTTCATAAAGAGACAATTGGACGGGAAAATACCGGTCGTTGAGTTTAACCCGTGGCGGATATCCAATCACGAAGAGCTTTGGGCGACATTCGCCTTAACTACTTTGGCTGCCGCCAAGAAGAGCCTGTCACCGTGGGCGAGGTTTGTGACGCAGTTGACCCTGGAATGGACAACCCTTCGGAGACCCCAGTTTTTTAGGAGCGTCTTAAGTTTAGCTTGGCGGGCCGTCTTACTTTGCGGAGCAATTGTCTCGCTCGTCGCAGTGGTTTCGGGGGTATCGGAAGTCGGAGGATTTTCTCTTCCCATGAATCCTCAAGGATGGCTGGAGCTTTATGGAATTCCTTCTTCGATCGCGCTCCTAATTGCCTTAGTCTACAAAGGATGGAATTGGCTCGGTAAGAATCAAAAAGGATTTCTGGAAAAACGGATCGAGGTGCAACTAAATCGCCCAGATTACTCGGCAAAAGCTAGTTTTTTAGCTGAGTTTCATCAAGATTTCGAGCGAGCGATGCAAATCTACTTAAATGGTAGAGACCGGATGGTTGTCTTGATCGATGATCTTGATCGATGTGACGTTCCAAGAGCGGCTGATCTCATGCAGGGGATTAATTTGATGTTCGGTGATTCCGCGCCCTTGATCTACATTCTAGGACTTGATCGAGCGAAAGTAGCGGCTGGGATTGCTGTGAAACACGAGAAGCTACTTCCTTATTTGTTTGCGAATGAAATGGGCCAAACGGAAGGAACGGAATACAGGAAAGCGATGGCCGAAGTGGGCATTCAGTATGGTTACGAGTTTATTGAGAAATTTATCCAGGTGCCCATCAGTCTTCCACGGGCTGAAACCAAGGATGTGAGAGAATTCGTGCGAAAGCGCTTGGTTTTGGAGGAGCAAGATCAAACTCAGGAAGACAATAGTGCGCCTAGCTCTGGGGCGGGAACTGCTTCGAAAATATCTTACGGGAGCTGGCGCTCAACGTCTGGGTCGGTCGATTGGGAGTTTCTCAATCAGAATCGACGTTCCGGTGATACTAAAAACGATCGAAAGGGAATCGAGTTTGATCCAAATTATGACGAGGAATCCGGCACGATTCGGACTGACGAGAGCCATCTGATCGAGCCCATTCTTAATGCTTCTCGGGTGTTGAAAGGAAACCCGCGTCGAATCGCCCAGTTAGTTAATCTAACCCGATTCCAACGACTAGTTGCAGAAGCCTATGTTTTAGAGGGAATTTCTGATGAGGTCTTGGCTAAATGGACGGCGGTGTGTTTGCAGTGGCCGCAATTTGTGGTGCAATTGGAAGACGACGAGGATCTGCGTAACTATCTTCGCGGGTTAGGCGAGAACGAGCCACCGAAGAGTGCGGATAGTTGGCGGAGGCAAATTAGTTTCCTTCAACGAGAAGGCGATAACGGAGACTCACCAAGTTCAAGCATCATGCACGGAGATGCTTTGGACCATCTAATGTTTCTGAGTCTTACCGTGCCGGTAGCTGAAACTCAGAGTTACTCAGATCCCGATGCAGACATTTATTCGGCGACAAAAAGCGGGGTGGCGAAACAGAGAGAGCGGACGTAGCGCACGGTTCGAATTTTAGAATTTCGCCGCAAGTAGGCACGAAAAGACAACAAACGGAGAACCGAGATGTTAGTTTAGCCCGCGTGGGACACCCAGAAGCGGCACTCGTCGGAGAAATCGCGGACGGCCGCTGTTTCTTTGCAGATGTTGCGCCGCATGGCATCCCAGTGGTGGGCCCACCCGGTGGCCTGCAGATCCTCGAGAATTTCCTCGCGATCGGGCAGGTGCATGAATGTGCGACCCAGGTCGTCTTCGAAATAGCGGTCCCCGTATTCGGCGAGACGCGGGTCCTGGGTGCCGGCAGCCCAACGACGGGCCTCGGCCCACCACATCGCGCGTTCGGTTTTGGAATGTTCGCGGTCGTGAGTGGTGAAGATGAGGGGGGCACCCACGGCGCAACACGCGCGGATGCTGCGGAGCGCGGCCCGGCGATTGCGGCGGTGAGGAATCTGCATCAGGCCATTGAACATAAAGAGCGCGGCCTCGAAGCGGAGGTTGGCCACGGCCTCGTGCGCGTCGATTTTTCGGGCATCGGCGTGAAAGAGCGTGATCGCTTGGTCGGTTTTGCGCTCCTCGAAGAGGGCACGGGCCATGTCACAAAGTTCCTCCGCAAAATCAAAGGCGTGAATCCGTCGGTAGCCGAGGGCGAAGAGTCCCATCGCGACGCGGCCCGCGCCACACCCGGCTTCGAGGATGCGGGCATCGGGCGCGGAAGGCAGGTGTTGCGCGAACACCTTTTGCTCCGAATTCCACAAGCCCAGTTGGTGCGCGGCGCGGGTGTAGTGGACCACGGCGCGCAGGTCGTTGAAGTCAGCGCGAACCTGCTGCGGGGTGATCTTGGGCGGTGGATTTTTTTTAACCACAGATGAACTCAGATAAACACAGATCAGGCGGAAACCGACGTCACGGAATTTGGTTAATTATCATCGGAAGCGGGCTCGGATTTTTAAAAAACCTTCGATGAACGGAGTGAATGGTATGACATGATCCCGACGAAGTGCGAAAGCACGAAGAGGGTAAAGCTCGTAGCAATCTATCTCGAAGGGGGGGCGATGCGGATGCCCTCGGGGCGACTGAGGAACAATGGTTCCACGACCGTTACGCGATGAAGCCGACTAGATTGGAGAGGGAAAAGAGCAAGTCACTTACGGGTGTGAGATGAATCCGTGTGAATCAGTGTCCATCTGTGGTTAAAACTAGTTGTCTCGGGTTTACTTCGCGGTCCAGCCGGCGAGGAACATGGCGTTGGCGTTGAATTCGGCGAGGGACAGGAAGGTTTGTGAGCCGCGATCGAGGAGGGGAAGGGGCTCGAATTCGGGGTGGGCGGCGCTGAAGGCGTCGGCTACGGCCGTGGTTTCACTCCTGGTCACGGTGCACACGGCGTAGATGAGGCGGCCTCCGGGTTTGAGCGAACCCGCCACGTGGTTGAGCAGGTTGAGTTGCACGACTGCGAGTTCGGCCACGTCTTCGGGTGTGGTGGTCCAGCGGGCGTGAGGATTGCGGCGCCACGTGCCGACGCCACTGCACGGCGCGTCGACCAGGATGCCGTCAAACTTGGTTTTGGTCGGCAGATTGGCGGACCCGTCCCAGTCTTCGATGC
>CAXBOL010000570.1:0-4014 GCA_963977295.1 uncultured Opitutaceae bacterium | reverse complement strand
ATCCGTCACCCACTTGTGCCATGCCTCCCGGCCATGACTTCGCGCATCGGCGAGGTCGTTCTCGATATGCGCCGGCAGTTGAACTTCCTCCTCGGGGTAGAGATCGAACCACTCTTGCGGCACTTCCCATGGGATATGGGGACGGAAAAGGCCGACCGCCAAAAACAACGGTTGGTCGTCGGAGGCTTGCATCTGCTCCACGGCCCAATCGACGACGGCGCCGTCGCCTTGATCGGCGCTCAGTTCCACCGGCGCAGCCCCGAAGTAATGATTCCTCAAAGGGCGTCGCCCCACGAAACCCTCATTCTGGTCCCGGTTGGTGCTGGCGGGACGTGGCCAGTCGGCGGAGATGGGATCGAGGGGATCCCCGCGATAGTCATCCCAGGCGTCGGGATCGTTCTGGGAGTCCCCGGGAGTCCATTGCAAGGTGTGAAAGATTTTACCGGCACCGACCGCCCGATAGCCGTGGTTGCGGAAATGCTGGGAAAGCACGACGGCGTTTTCGAGCACAGGCGATTCATGGCGCCAACGAGGACCATGTCCGCCGAACAGGTTTCGGTATATCCCGGAAACTGAGGGATGCACGCCCGTCATTACCGCGACGCGGGACGGATGGCAGGCGGGGGCGGCGCAGTGGGCATTGGTAAAGGTCACCGAGCGCTGAGCCAACCGATCGAAATTGGGCGTTTTGATGCCCGGGTGGTTGTCCAGCGGAGAAATGTAGTCGTTCAAATCATCGACGGCGATGAAGAGCACGTGGGGTTTCTCCGCGCGAAGGGCGACCAGACTAAACAGAGCGAGCCAAAGTAAGCGGACGAGATGGGGTTTCATAACAGGGGTAGGGATTGTCTGGGCGTTCGAGCGGGGGGCCGTCGAGCTCGCTCATGACGGACACCAATCACTCTGATGGCAAAAGCTTTAACCAAGGACCTCATTAAGCCGTTCTGATCGAAAATTCATTTGGAGACTGGCGGATCGGGAGGGGGCGACTGGCGTAACCTCTGGCCGACTCCCGGCGCGGGCGCTGGATTCATGAATTAGCACAAGGGCAGACGGACGGGAATTTGACTTGGTCGTCGACCCGTTCACCCTCAACCGATGGACCGGTTCATCGCCCCGCCTCAGTTCCTGCCGATTCGCGGCGGTTACCATCTACTTTCGAAACCTTGGTGACCGTGACCTTCATCGATTCGCACATGCACTTTTGGGACCAGTCCGTCCTGCAACCCTATTCATGGTTGCATGAAGTGCCGACTATCGCACACCGCCACGTCCCCGCCACCCTCCGGGCAGACGCGCCCAGAGAACTTCCCAATAAAATCATTTTCATCGAGTGCGGCGCGCCCTGGCTCGAGGAGGTCCGATGGGTTGAACAGCTCGCCCAGGAGACCCCCTGCATCGCCGGCATCGTGGCCAGGATCGCCGTAAATGCGGGCCCGCAGACCACCGAAGCCATCGCCGAATTGCGTCGGCACCCACTCGTTCGCGGCGTGCGCCATCATTTTGAACACGAATCCTTCGACTACTGTGCGCGGCCTGAATTCATCACTGGAGTCAGGGAGCTCGCGTCGGCCGGTCTCAGTTTCGACCTCTGCTGTAAGCACCCGCAATTACCGGCCGCCGTCACCTTGGTTAGAAAGTGCCCTGAGGTCAGTTTCATCCTGGACCACGGGGGTAAACCGGACATCCGGGCCGGTCGGTTGGACCCCTGGCGCGAACACATCCGCGATTTGGCTGCCTTGCCCAACGTCGTCTGCAAGCTCTCCGGTCTCGTCACCGAGGCCGACCACGAGCATTGGACTCCCGCGCAACTGATGCCTTATGTCACGCACCTGCTTGAAACCTTCGGGTCCTCCCGTCTGCTGTTTGGCGGCGACTGGCCCGTGGCCAAGCTGGCCTGTGGCTACCCACGCTGGCTCGAGCTCGCCCGGGAATTCACTGCTCACCTGCCGCTCGAGGCGCAGACGGCCATCTTTCAGGACAACGCTCGCCAAACTTACCGAATCTAATCTGCCCCGATGCTCACACTCTCGACGCGCCCCTTCGGTTCCACCGGCTTGAATCTTCCCGGCCTCGCCATGGGCGGCGGGTTTGTGCGGTTTGCCGGCTTCGACCGCTCGATCGCCACCGTGCACCGGGCGCACGATCTCGGTATCCGATATTTCGACACCTCCGTGATGTATCGGGACGGTGCGTCCCAGCCCATTCTGGGAGAAGCTTTGGCAGACCCAGCCCGACCTCATTTTCTATCGACCAAGATCGGCTACTTTCGGGAAGCACGTCACTTTCGCTCGGTCGAAGCTATGCATGTGCAGTTGCGCGAAAACTTGCGACTGCTGCGCCGGGACCAAGTGGACCTCCTGCAGGTCCACGAAGCAGACTGGTCGGGTTGGTGGAAAGAGCCATCCGGCACCGCGCCCAACCACCTTTTCGATCTGGAGGATAGTCTCGATTTCGCCAACGCCCCTGTGGTCCAATTCCTGCGCGAGGCCAAGGAGCGCGGCCTATGCCGCTTCATTGGCGTCACGAGCCATCTCACCCGAGTGATCGAGTCCGTGGACGGTCTCGATGCCGCGCTTATCGCCTACAATTACACCCCGCTCAACCTCAGTGCCCGTAACCATGTGTTGCCCGCCGCGACCGCTCGAGGAATGGCCGTAATCGTCGCGGGGCTGTTTACCTTCGTCTACCGCCTTCCTCCCGGTTGGGCGACGGAGGGCAGTTACTTGGGGCCGCGCTCCGACCTGCAGCTCGCCGCCTTGCAAAAGCTGCAACACGAGTCCGGCCTGTCCATGGCGGAACTCGCCCTGCGCTTCGTCGCAGCAGACCAAAGCCTGGCCTCCATTCTCGTCGGGGGCTGCCATCCCGAGGAAATCGAGCAGAATGTCGCGGCTTACGCCAAAGGTCCGCTGCCCGCTGACCTGCACGCCGCAATCGAGACAATCGCCCACCAATTCTAACTGGCGTAGACCAACTCGAAACTTTCTTCCCATGAATTCCAACCGTCTCCGACGCATCGCCGTCACCATGGGCGATCCGGCCGGAATCGGCCCGGAAATTTGCCTGCAATTGCTCAATGATCCGGTCGTTTCGGCCCAGTGCACTCCGATCGTGTTTGGCGATGCTGGCGTGCTGCGACGCGTGGCGACCAAGCTGCAAATTCCCTTTGGCGTTCCGGTGCTCAGTCCGACCGATTGGGCACGCAACTTGCTGGGCCCCGCGATTGTCGATCTGGCTGGGTTCGATTCAGCCGAGGTGATTCCCGGCCGGGTCGATGCCCGTTGTGGGGAAGCGGCCTTTCGCTACGTTATTGCCGCCATTGAGGCCGGGCTAACCGGGCAAGTGGATGCGGTTGCGACTGCCCCTCTCAACAAGGAGGCCCTCCACGCTGCCGGATACAAATATCCCGGACACACAGAGATTTTCGCTGAGCGAATGCAGGCCTCACGAGCCTGTATGATGCTCACCTCGCCCGAACTCACCTGCAGTTTTGCCACCGTGCATGTCGGATATCACGAGGTGCCCGGCCTCCTGAGCGCGCGTCGCATTCTTGATGTGATCGAACTCACCGCCGACGCCATGCAACGCATCCGGGGCCGCGCCCCCCGTTTGGCCGTGTGCGGGCTCAATCCTCATGCCGGCGAGCATGGTCTCTTCGGCCAACGCGAGGAGGAAAGGCTGATCCTGCCAGCGATCGAAGCCGCCCGCGCCCAAGGACTGGAGATCGAGGGACCCCTGCCGCCGGACACCGCCTTTCTGCCCCGGCGTCGACAAAACACCGACGCCTTCATCTGCATGTATCACGATCAGGGACACATACCCCTCAAGGCACTCGCGTTCGATTCGGCGATTAATACCACGCTGGGGCTGCCAGTCATCCGCACCAGTGTCGACCACGGCACCGCCTTCGACATCGCTTGGCGGGGCCAGGCCAGTCACAACAGCTTGGTCGAGGCGGTGTTGCTAGCGGCCCGACTCAGTGTGCCGGCGGTATGATAGTGGTAATCGCCGATG
>CAXBOL010000569.1:0-4016 GCA_963977295.1 uncultured Opitutaceae bacterium | reverse complement strand
TGTCGGGGACACTATACGGCTATTTCATGTGGCTCGAAATCCTTCGCTAGAGTTGGCCACCGAGGTGAACGGACAATGGACCGCCGCGGATCGGGACACGGTGGGAGACTTCAGTGCGGTGGCCTATTTTTTCGGTCGTCGACTCAGTCGCACCTTGAATGTGCCGATTGGGCTGATTGTTTCGAGTTGGGGCGCAGCCACGGCGGAGACTTGGACGGATGGCGCTACATTGGCTGGATTGGGTAAGTTTACGCCGCCCGAAGCGGTGCCGGAAGCGTCGCCGCAACGAACTCCCACTCTCTTGTTTAACGGCATGATTAATCCACTGATCGGATACGGTCTGCGAGGGGCGATTTGGTATCAGGGGGAGGGCAACGTGGATCGGGCGCAGGCTCATGAGGCGCTGATTGGGGGGATGGTGAATTCGTGGCGGGCGAAGTGGGGGCTAGGCCCGTTCCCGTTTTATTACGCTCAAATCGCGCCATTTGATTACGGGAAACGGGGTAACTCGGCGTTTCTGCGGGAAGCCCAGCTCAAGACGATGAAGAGTCTGGAGAATTCGGGCATGGCGGTGTTACTCGATATCGGACTCGAAAATTACATCCACCCGCGGGAAAAAATTGCGGTGGGCGATCGATTGGCGAATTGGGCTTTGGCGAAGACTTATGACGTGCCGGGAATCGAATACGCGGGTCCGATTCTGCGTGAAGTGAAGCCCGGCAAGGAAGGCGAACTCGTGCTGCACTTTGATCACACGCCGAACGGAATCAGCAGTTTTGGCAAACCCCTCACCGGATTTATGGTGGCCGGAGAGGACCGCGTTTTTCATCCGGCGGAGGCGAAGATCCAACGCGAAGCGGGCGTGCTGATGCTGAAGAGTGCTGAGGTGCCGCACCCGGTGGCCGCGCGCTACGCCTTCGAAAACTGGGTGGAAGCGACCTTGTTCAGCACAGCAGGTCTACCCGCTTCCTCGTTCCGCACGGACGATTGGGAGAAATAATCGTCTGCTTTGATTGAATTCAGGACCCACCACTTATGAACGAACACATCCGTTTTAACCGCCTTCGTCGCTCCACGGTTCTAATCCTCGTGATCCGTTCTTTCGTGGTGACGGGCCTGGTGGCCAAAGCGGCTCCCGTCCTCGAGTCGGAACGAGCGCGTCCTAATATCATCTTGTTTGTATCCGATGACCACGGACTTGATGCCTTGGGCTGTTACGGGAATCCGGTGATTCAGACCCCAAACATGGACAAACTCGCGGCGGAAGGGGTGCGGTTTACGCGGGCGTATTGCACCAGTGCCAGTTGTGCGGCGAGTCGGTCGGTGATTCTGAGTGGTAAATATGGTCATGCCACGGGGTCGTATGGTCACGTGCACGAGTTCCATCACTTCAGCACCTTCGAAAACGAGACCTCGTTGCCCAATATACTGAGTGAGGCGGGTTACCACACGGCGCGAATCGGCAAGTATCACGTGGCGCCGGAATCGGTTTATCAGTTCGACACGGTGCTGTCGGCGAATCCCCGCAGCACGCTGGAGATGGCGGACGCGTGTGCGGAAGTCATGCGGAGTGAGGCGCCGTTTTTTCTGTATTTTTGCCCGGACGATCCACATCGCGGTGCTCCGTTTAAACCAGTGTTTTGGAGCGATCCGAATTCGTTTGGCAATCGGCCCGGTGGGTATCCGGGAGAGAAGTCGGTGATTTACGATCCGGCCAAAGTGTTGGTGCCTGAGTTCCTCCCGGATAATCAGCAAAGTCGCGAAGAAATTGCCCAATATTACCAGTCGGTTTCGCGGATTGACCAAGGGTTGGGTCGACTCCGGGCGATGTTGGCCTCGGCGGGCAAAGCTGATAACACCATCATCGTGTATATTTCGGACAACGGCATGGCGTTCCCCGGCGCGAAAACGACGGTTTACGAACCGGGGATCAAGTTGCCGTGCATTGTGATGGACCCGCGGGTAGAGCGGAAAAACGCCGTGAACGATGCGATGATCACCTGGGCGGATCTCACGCCTACGTTGTTGGATTTCGCGGGCGTGGAGTCGGCATCGAACGCTTTTCATGGTCGATCATTTCGGGCGATCCTGGATGGCGCGCCGGCAAAGGGGTGGGATGAGATTTACGCGGCCCACAACTTCCACGAAATCACGATGTATTATCCGATGCGGGTCGTGCGGGAAGGGGACACCAAGTTGATTTGGAACATCGCGTTTGGGTTGCCGTATCCGTTTGCATCCGACCTGTGGGCGGCGTCGACCTGGCAGAGCATCTACCGATCCGGGAATGAGTATTTCGGCAACCGGAAGGTCGCAGACTATCTGCATCGGCCGGAATTTGAACTTTTCGATTTGTCGACTGATCCGTTTGAGCTGAACGATCTGGCGAACAATCCCGATTACGCGGCGACGCTGGTGCGACTGCAGGAGAAGATTAAGGCCTTTCAAATCAGGACGCGCGACCCGTGGCAAATTATGTGGGCCAACGAAAGCCAAGTTCAGGGCTCGGGCGTAAATATATAGG
Organism: uncultured Opitutaceae bacterium; assembly: GCA_963977295.1. GTDB lineage: Bacteria > Verrucomicrobiota > Verrucomicrobiia > Opitutales > Opitutaceae > Actomonas. Next base: position 1,492 of record CAXBOL010000569.1, on the reverse strand, counting down.
GGACCGCTTGCCAGGTTGAAGCTCCGCTCAAAATTTATGATGAAACTATTCTTTCTCCATCGGTTACGGCGTTATCGTCTCGTTGGCCTTCTGATTGTGAGCGTAGGCTTTTCGAATGTGGGCACGGCCAAGCAGGTGCTCCGATTTGAGTCGACGGCTGCTGACATGACCCCGGTGGTGCGGGCGGCCCTGGAAGCGGTCACAGATCGCGACGTGAAGTTGGTCTTTGCCGCGGGCTCATATCGATTTTTACCCGACTATGCGGTCGATAGATACTGCACGATCACCAACCACGGCAACGGGCTGAAGAAGGTCATTTTTCCGCTGGCGGGGTTCGCCTCGATCGAGATCGAAGGCAACGGTGCCGAGTTCATTTTTCATGGCCTGACTTCGCCGTTTCAATTCGAGCAGTGCGAGGAAGTGAAAGTGAGTAACCTGTCGATCGATTGGGACATCCCGTTCATTTTCCAGGGGGACGTTCTGGCGGTGAACCAAGACGAGGGCTGGTATGATCTTCAGCCCGCGACAGAAGGGTTTTCGTGGGAGATCAAGCAGGATCAACTCAAGTTCCCCAATGTGGATGGGTTTAGCTTCAGTCATCCCGGCAGTGCGCTCACCTTTGATAAAAGGCACAAACGGGTGTCGCATGGGGCGCTGGATTTCGAAAGTAGTCCGCGTTGGGTGGAAAAGCGCCAAGGTGGCGTGTTGCGATTTCATGAGCCGCTCAAACGGTGGCCGGAAGTCGGCACCGTGCTGACCTTTAAGGGCGATCGGGCGCAGGATCGCTACGCACCAGCCTTTAAGGTGACCGCTTCCCGGAATGTGACCTTTACCAATGTGGTGGTGCATCATGCGCTGGGCATGGGTTTCCTGTTTGAACGCACCGCAGACATTACGATTTCCGGCGGGGGCGTGTATTTGCCAGAAGGGTCGCCTCGGATGATTTCCTCGACCGCCGATGCGACGCACTTTGCCAATTGCAAAGGGGATATCCTGATCGAAAACGCGCGCATCGAAAACATGCTCGATGACGGCACCAACGTGCACGGCACTTATGTGGAGGTCGATGGGGTGGTTGACGCTAAGACCGTGCGGGTGGGGCTGAAGCACTTTGAGCAATCGGGTTTCGAGTTCGCGGCCGCCGGAGACGAGGTGTGGTTTATTCACCAACCCAATCCGTCGCGTGGCGCGGTAAATGAGGTCGTGGCGGTTAAACGGCTGAATGAGCAATTTACCGAGCTGACGTTTCGCGATGCCTTGCCGACCCAAATCGCAGTAGGTGACGTGTTAGAAAACAAGACGTGGAACCCACGCTTCACGATGCGCGGCTGTGCGATCAGCAACCATCGGGCGCGCAACATCGTGCTCAAAACTCCGCTCCCGACGGTAATTGAAGACAATGATTTTTCGTCCATGATGTCTTCAATATTCTTCCGTGGCGAAACCTTCTTTTGGTTCGAATCCGGGGCGGTGGTAGACGTGTTGATTCGGG
>CAXBOL010000568.1:0-4016 GCA_963977295.1 uncultured Opitutaceae bacterium | reverse complement strand
GCTGGTCCGATCCACCACCACGTCCCGATCGCCTCGCGCGACATTCGCGGTAATCGCCGCAACCCGTTTAGGCTTGTCTCCGTGCCCGACTTGAATCGCCGCCGGACTCGCCCACAACCGCATCGGCGGCGGCGGCGGCAACGCTTCACTCATATGCAGCACACTTCCCTTTTCGCCCGCCCCCATCCCCCGCACCACGATATTACCGTGCGTGATCAACAGCGGTTCCGCGTTGCTGGTCTCTCCCAACTCAAACCGCCCCGTTGGCACCAACACCACACCCCCACCGTGTTTCGCCGCCGCATCGATAGCGGCTTGAATCGCGGCCCGATCCGACTTCTTGTCGTTGGGCTTCGCGCCAAAATCAACAATGTTAAAAATTGGGCCCTCCACCACGGGCAATGGACGTTCCGATCGATGGTATCCCGCATAAGAAAAGTCCGGGAGATTCTGACTGGATTCGATTTCCGAAATAGTCTGACCCGACACCGCCATGGCGATGAGCAGACCGACGACCAGACCTAAACGCTTTTGCATCAAATGGAACGGGGTCATAAAAACTGGTCTCCGACCCGAGTCGGCCCGGAGCATAATTTCGAGAGTGCTCCCACTTTCGCGTTAACCACCTTCGTGCCCGGCGAGCTGCGTGAACGCAGTCGTGTCCGCCTCCCATAATGCGGCCAATTCTTGCACTAAAGCCGGGTATTCGGCCGCGAGGTCGTGTTGTTCCGCTCGGTCGGAGCGGAGGTCATAGAGCGCCCATGGATCGCCGGCGGCGGCGACGAGTTTCCACTCGCCTCGGCGCAAGGCTCGATGGCCGTCGTGCAACCACCACAGGTGGTCTCGCTCGATTTGCACGTCATCCGCCAAAGCCGCCACCAGACTCCGACCCGGAGCCGGCGGTATCGCCACCCCTTCCCACTCCCGCGGTTTCTTAATTTGCGCGAGTTCCAGAATCGTCGGCACGATGTCGATCATGTGCCCCGGAGTTGTGCGCAACGCCCCGCGATCGCGAATGCCCGCCGGCCAGTGCGCAATCAACGGCGTGCTGATGCCGCCTTCGTGCACCCACGTTTTGTGCCGCCGATGCGGCGTATTGCACGCACTGGAGAACCCGGGACCGAGACAAAGATAAGACGCCTCACTACCCATCGGTGCTTCCGGATCGTGCCCACCGTGACGCACCATGATCTCGGCACTCGCCCCGTTGTCCGAGGCAAAAAGAATCAGGGTGTTCTCGAACTGCCCCATCGCTTTCAACTGGGCGATGATCCGACCAATCTCCTGATCCATGCGGTCCACCATCGCCGCGTGAATGGCCATCTTGGTCGCCTGAAACCGACGCTGCGCTTCGTTCAAATCCAACCACGGCAAGGGACGGTTCACTTCGTCAGCTCCTCCCGCATCACGTCCCCCCCCGCCAAATAGCGGTCACGATACTTGGCGATATCCTGCGGTAGCGCGTGAAGCGGGAAATGCGGCGCGAGGTAGGCCACGTATTGGAAAAAAGGTCGATCGCCATAGTGGACCGCATGATCTCGCAAGCAGTCGAGGACGTGATCGGTCGTGCCAATGGTTGAATAGTATCCGGTCTGATCCGCCGGAACTTCGACCGGCACGTCATCGATTCGATTCCCTTCCTGCGTGAAGAAATTACCCATCGCGCGCCGGTCGAGAGAGCGATCAAATCCGGCCGCCAACACTTTCCCGTCAATGTGCCACTTGCCACTGTGGTAGCTCCGGTATCCCGCCGGTTTGAGAAAATCGGGCAAGAGACGGGCCCACGAAGGACGCACACTGCGACTGCCCGCCTTCACCGTCGGCAACGCATCCCGGTTGACCTGCTGCGCGTAGTATCCCGACAACAACGCACTCCGCGTCGGCCAACACCGCGCCGTGTTGTAGAACTGCGTAAACTTCAGTCCGTTCGCCGCCAGGCCGTCCAGGTTGGGGGTTTCAATCTCCCCACCATAACAGCCGAGATCTGAAAACCCTAAATCGTCTGCCAAGATGAACAAGACATTGGGCGGGGTCGCGCCCAACACCGACACCAGCAAGCCAAAGAAGAACGTAATCGAGGGGAATTTCATGGGGTAGACCCAACCCAAAGCGGCCGCGTCGTCCTTGTTAACTCAATTCGTCGCCCCCGGCCTCAGTCCCCGCTTTTTGCCGCTGGACCCCCCCTGAAATTACGGGATGACTTCGGCCCCATTGGTGTCAGGTTCTTTTGCATGTGCCGACGTTTCCTACCCCGGGCCTCGCAGTTCCTCTTGGGTTTCGCGATCTTACTTCCGACCGCTCCCGCGATGTGGGCTCAGTCGGGTCCATCGAGCGCCGTCAGTCCCTTGCCTCGCTCTCCCGCCGCGTCAACTCCCTCAGTCCGGCCTGCCGAGTCCACCCTCGCGATCCCGCCGCCCAATATCATCATACTGCTCGCCGATGACCTCGGTTACGGGGAACTCGGTTGCCAGGGGAATCCTGAAATTCCCACTCCCCATATTGACGCCATCGCCGCCGCCGGGGTGCGCTTCACTTCCGGCTATGTCACCGCGCCCAACTGTAGCCCTTCGCGTGCCGGCTTACTCACCGGGCGCTACGGCACCCGTTTTGGGCATGAGTTCAATCCGATCGGAGCCAAAAACGATGATCCGACCCACGGACTCCCCGCTCCCCAAACCACGCTGGCCGACGCCCTCCGCCAGGCAGGGTATGTCACCGGACACATTGGCAAATGGCATCTCGGCGGCACCGCCGTTTACCACCCGCAACGTCGCGGCTTCGACGAGTTCTTCGGCTTCATGCACGAGGGCCACTATTTTGTCCCACCCCCGTGGCTCGGCACCACTACCTGGCTGCGGCGTAAAACACTTCCCGGCGGGGGAACCGGTCGACGCACCTTTGGCCACGTCACCTACAGCACGCACCTGAACCACAACGAACCCGACTACGATGCCAACAATCCGATTCTGCGCGGCAGCCAACCGATCAACGAATCGTCCTACTTGACCGATGCATTCACGCGCGAAGCGGTCGACTTCATTGATCGTCACGCCGACAAACCATTTTTCCTGCTCCTCGCCTACAACGCCGTGCACAGTCCGCTGCAGGGCGCCGATGCCTACATGGAAAAATTCGCGCACATCGAGGACATCCAGCGCCGGATTTTTGCCGCCATGCTGGCCAATCTCGACGATAGCGTGGGCGCGATCACCGGCCAGGTTCGGGCGGCCGGCCTAGAACGCCAAACCATGATCTACTTCATCAGCGACAACGGCGGCCCGACCCGCGAACTCACCAGCAGCAATCTTCCCCTGCGCGGTGGTAAAGGGGCCCTGTTCGAGGGCGGCATTCGGGTGCCCTTCATGGTGCAATGGCCAGGGCGCCTCCCGGCTGGGGTCACCTACGACCGCCCCATCATTACCACCGATCTCTTCAGCACGACGCTCGCCGCCGCAGGAGCCAAGAATCCCGTCCCTTCGACTCCCGAATCGGTCAACCTACTCCCGTATCTCACCGGGTCCGCAACCGGCGAGCCGCACGAAAATCTCTTCTGGCGGCAAGGCCCCAAACGAGCCCTACGCCAAGGAGATTTGAAGATCGTCAAACCTTCGCCGCAGGCCAACTGGCAGTTGTATGACTTGGCCGCGGACCTCGCCGAATCTCAGGATCTGGCCGCCCAACGACCGGCCGACCTCGCCGAACTCGTGCGCGCATGGGAAAAACTAAACGCCGAAATGATCGAACCGGCATTTTAACGCCGTGCTTGAATCTCTCTGAAATCAGGACCGCGTCCGCCCCCCTATCCTGGCGTGCTTAGCCACTCGGCGACTTTGCGCTAAAACTCAACCCGCTGATAGCGTGGACCCTCTTTCGTGCGTTTCGTGGTCAACTCCCCTCGCTCGCCAGCTGCCGCCCCCCCGGACATTTACGGCTCACAGCTCGCCAGATACGCTGCGATGTCGACCATGTCCCCGTCGGTGAGTTTCTCCACAACCTGTTGCATCAGCTCCGTCGCG
>CAXBOL010000567.1:0-4019 GCA_963977295.1 uncultured Opitutaceae bacterium | reverse complement strand
CCGATCGTGGTGGGCATGCTGCTTTCGGTGAGCATGGTGGGGTGCAATTATGTGTCGGCGGAATGGGCGGTGATCGCCCTGATGAGTCTGGCGTTTTTTGGCAAAGGGCTGGGGGCCTTGGGGTGGGCGGTGATCTCGGACACCTCGCCCAAAACGGTCACCGGACTGTGTGGCGGATTGTTCAATACGTTTGGCAACGTCGCCGGAATTGTGACGCCTATCGCGATTGGCTATATCTTGAGTGCCACCGGGTCGTTTAATTGGGCTCTGGTCTACGTCAGTGCCCATGCCGCGATGGCGATTGCGAGTTATCTCCTGATCGTGGGTGACATCCGTCGGGTGGAGTTAAAAAACACCTGACGCCCAAAATTTATGGAATCGAAACCGAGTTCTGACTTACCGAGAATCGTGTCGATGCGGGTCGTGCCGGTGGCCGGTCACGATGGGATGCTACTCAATCTTAGCGGCGCGCACAGCCCTTTCTTTACCCGCAACGTGGTGGTGTTGACCGACAATGCCGGCCGCACCGGAGTGGGCGAAGTGCCGGGCGGGGAAAAAATTCGAGCGACAATGGAAGAATCGCGGGAACTGGTGCTGGGGCGATCAGTGGACGCCAGTGCGGCCGTGGTCGAAGCGGTGCGCACGCGGTTCGGGGATCGCGACGCCGGGGGGCGGGGATTGCAGACCTTTGATCTACGCACCACGATTCATGCCATGACGGCGATCGAGGCGGCGATGCTGGATCTGCACGGCCAGGCGTTGAATCAACCCGTGGCAAGTTTGCTGGGGGCGGGGCAACAGCGCGCGGAAGTCGAGGTATTGGGATATTTGTTTTACGTGGGCGATCGGTTGAAAACGGATCTGACCTATCGGAGTGAGCCGGACGCGACGGACGATTGGCTGCGGTGGCGCCATGACGAGGCGTTGACTCCGGAGTCGATTGTGCGTTTGGCGGAAGCGGCTCAGGCGCGTTACGGCTTTAACGATTTCAAGCTCAAAGGAGGCGTGTTCAGCGGGGAGGAGGAAGCGGAAGCGATCGAGGCGTTGGCGGCCCGCTTTCCCTCGGCCCGGGTGACGTTGGATCCGAATGGCGCGTGGTCGTTGGCCGAGTCGATTCGCATGGGCAAACGCCTCAAGTCCGTGTTGGCCTACGCGGAGGATCCGTGTGGCGCAGAGCAGGGTTTTTCAGGGCGGGAAATCATGGCTGAATTCCGTCGGGCCACCGGGCTGCCGACGGCGACCAACATGGTGGCGACCGATTGGCGACAGTTGGAGCACGCGCTGAAACTGGAAGCGATAGATATTCCTCTCGCTGATCCGCATTTTTGGACGATGCAAGGGTCGGTTAAGGTAGCCCAAGTGTGTGCTCAACACGGACTCACTTGGGGCTCTCATTCGAATAACCATTTCGATATTTCGTTGGCGATGTTCACCCACGTGGCGGCGGCGGCACCCGGCAAAGTAACGGCGATCGATACGCATTGGATTTGGCAGGACGGGCAACGTTTGACCAAGGAGCCGCTGGTGATTCGCGAGGGCAAACTGGCGGTGCCGACCCGACCGGGATTGGGTATCGAGCTCGATGAGGCTCAGCTTGAGGCGGCGCATGAACTCTACCGCAAAGTCGGTGGTGGCGCGCGTGATGATGCCGTGGCGATGCAGTATTTGATTCCCGATTGGCGCTTCGATCCGAAGCGTCCCTGCATGGTGCGCTGACCGCTGGGAGACTTAGCGGATGAAGGAGACCCGCGATGGATACGGCGGAGAGGCAGGATGGACTGGTTTGTTTTTGTTTAACCACAGATGAACACAGATGGCTCCACTACCGTTACGCGATGGAACCTGCGAGGCACGGAGTTGGATAGTAGAGGGGATTAGATCTGTGTAAATCTGTGTGCATCTGTGGTTGATTCTTTCCTATGCGTAGAAGTCGGGGACTTAGCTGACGAAGGAGGCGCGCGATGGATACGGCGGAGAGGCAGGATGGACTGGTTTGTTTTTGTTTAACCACAGATGAACACAGATGGCTCCACTACCGTTACGCGATGGAACCTGCGAGGCACGGAGTTGGATAGTAGAGGGGATTAGATCTGTGTAAATCTGTGTGCATCTGTGGTTGATTCTTTCCTATGCGTAGAAGTCGGGGACTTAGCTGACGAAGGAGGCGCGCGATGGATACGGCGGAGAGGCAGGATGGACTGGTTTGTTTTTGTTTAACCACAGATTAACACAGATGGCTCCGCTACCGCTACGCGATGGAACCTGCGAGGCACGGAGTTGGACAGTAGAAGGGATTAGATCTGTCCCGCAGGGCGGGATCAGTGTGCATCTGTGGTTGAAAAATAAGGGAAGTGACCTCGAGTCGGTGGTTATCCGCGGGATTGGGCGGGGTAGCGTCGCAGGTCGAGGGTGTGGCGGCCTTCAGGAGGGAAGTCGATGGACGGAATCCAGCGATTCTGTCCGATGGTGTGGGGCCAGTCTTCCCATCGAGCAGCGAAACGTTTTTTAGCGATGGTTTCACTGGTGGGGCGTTTGGTGAAGGAGATGCCGTCGGGACTCCACACGTGCCATCGCGCTGCCGCCACGACCGCGAAGGTGTTGCGGTCGACCCATTCGAGAATGATTGGAGCGTGCACCGGAACGTGGGGGTGCAACGACGGATAGAGGTGGAATGCACGGAAGCGAATGCCAGCGGCGGTGGTGTCGCCGGCCGAACGAAATTCACAAGGGTAACCGTTGGCCAGTAGAATGCCGCGTTCGAGTAAGGCTGGATCGGATACGGAGACTTCGATGCGATCCATACTCGAATCGACGGTGCGGGAAACGGTGCCGGCGTTGGGCGATTCGCCGAGGAGCGGCCAAGCTTCGAGGGCTTGGCGGAAGGTGACGGAAGCGGGGTGGGACTTTTCCTCCTCGTCAACGTATTCGAGTTTAAATTCGCCGATGGCCGGAAAGCGCCAATGCCAGAAGGCGCGAAGCCACTCGACGTCAAAAGGAATGTCGTGGGCGTTGAGGTCCTCGCACACGGCTTGGAGGTCCTGCCAGATGAAGCTGGGAAGCAAGAAGCGATCATGCAGCTCTCCAGCCCAGCGAATGAACGGGGCCGAAACCGGGTCCGCCACGAGTCGAGCGAGAATGGCACGAAGAAACAGTCCGATCAGGCTCATGGTGGCGGCATCGGGATGCGATTCGAAGGCCCGGAATTCGACGAGTCCGAGGCGGCCGTTGCCAGCGAATGGATTCCAGAGTTTGTCGACACTGAGTTCGGCGCGGTGCGTGTTGCCCGAGCGGTCCATGAGTAAATCGCGGAACAGTAAGTCGAATTGGGCGAGATTGGGCGGGCCTCCCATTTGCTCCGCACCCGCACAAGCGATTTCGAGTTCGTAGAGTGCTTCGAAAGTAGATTCGTCGATGCGCGGCGCTTGGGAGCTCGGCCCCATGTAGAGTCCAGTGAAGGCAAAACTCAGCGCGGGGTGATGTTGCAAATAGCGGATGAGCGAAGGCAGGAGTTTGGGAAACGCGAAGAACGGAGAAATGAGTCCTTCGGGACCACCAAACACAATATGAGCGCCTCCACCGGTGCCGGTTTCACGACCATTGAATTGAAGCTTTCGGGCGACCAGGCCGACATCGGTCGCCGCCGCGTAGAGTTGTTGGAGTTGGGTGTCGTATTCCTTCCAGTTGGCGCAGGGGGCGAGGTTGATTTCGAGCACGCCGGGATCGGAGGCAAAGCCGACGGTTGGCAGGGTTTGGTCGGCGGGCGGTGCGTAACCGGAAAGGATGGTATCGTGGAGTTTGAGCTTCGTGAGCACCTGTTCGATGCGACTGAGCAGGTCGAGGTAGGCGTCGGTCAACAGTGGCGGCACAAAGATCGAAACGCACCCCTCTCGAATTTCGACGGTGATCGCGCGACGAAGTTTTTTCTCGTCCAATTCCCCCAAGGGCAACCGGAGACCCGCGTAGCCGTCGCCCCAGAAGAGCGGCAGGACGTCGCCGTCGAATTGGCCATGCCAATCGTC
>CAXBOL010000566.1:0-4020 GCA_963977295.1 uncultured Opitutaceae bacterium | reverse complement strand
ATCCGCATCGAGAAATCCCCAACCTACTGGAATGCCGACGCCGTTCGACTCCACGCCGTGGTGTATCACGCCTTCGATTCGGGCGACACCGAAGAGCGAGCGTTCCGAGCGCAACAGCTCCACCGCACCGAGCGCGTGCCCGTCGCCAAACTGCCCGGCTATCGCGAACAAACCGACTCCCCCCTGCGTGAAACACCCTCCCTCATTTCCACCTTTATCAATTTCAACATCACGCGACCTCCTTTCGATGACGAGCGCGTGCGACGGGCGTTTGCCCTCGCCATCGATCGCGATAAATTAGCCGAAGTTGTTTACCTGCACAGTGCGGCCCCGGCGCGACGGGTCGTCCCGAACGGCATCACGGGTTATCCCGAAGAAGACGATTTTCAAGATGACGTCACCGCGGCGCAGGCCCTGCTCGCGGCCGCCGGATACCCGGGCGGCTCAGGTTTCCCGGTAGCTCAACTCAGCATCGAATCCGGCCGCAGTCAGGATTTACCCCAAGCCCTGCAAGCGCGTTGGCGCCAGGTTCTCGGAGTGCCCATCGAGATCGTGGCCAGCGAATCCCGCGTGCATTGGAGCAGTCTGCAACAGGGTGACTTCACCCTCGCGATCGGCGGCTGGATTGCTGACTACCCTGACGCGACCGCCTTTCTTGATCTTTGGAAAACCGATTCGGGCTGGAACTTCACCAGCTGGAATTCGGCAAACTACGATGCCGCGCTCGCCACCGCGGCCTCCGCATCGGATTCCGCCGTCCGAGTTCGTTTAATGCGCCAGGCCGAGAGCCTGCTGATGCAGGCGATGCCCATCATTCCGATCGTGTTCCCCAAGACCACGACCCTGGTGCATCCATCGGTGCGAGATTTTCAGGACAATGCGATGGATCGACCAGACTATCGCACAGTGATATTGCGGTAACTCCGCATCGATTCGGCCCGAGTCGCGCCACCCGACTGAATTTATTGGTTTCTAAAACCGCACTTCCGTGCTCAATTCTCGCATGCTTAAATCGCGCTTTTTAGTTCTCCCTGCGATCCTCGCCACCCTGCTGCTTTTTATCGGCACTGGTTGTGCGCGGAACAACGCTGACTCCGACTCAGACGGCCTAAAGATTCTCAAATTCGGCAATGGGGCCGAGCCTCAGGACTTGGACCCGCAGGTGGTCACTGGCGTCGTCGAACATCGCCTGATCAAAGCCTTGATGGAGGGACTCGTTTCCGAAGATCCCGACCTCAATATCACCCCGGGCGTCGCCCAGTCGTGGGACATTTCGGAAGATCGCCTGACCTACACTTTCCATCTCAATCCCGACGCAAAATGGTCCAACGGCGATACCGTTACCGCCGAAGATTTTGTCGGGTCCTACAAACGTATGCTCACGGCTTCGATGGCCGCTGAGTATGCCTACATGCTCTTTCATGTTGTCGGCGCAGAGGATTATTTAATGGGCAAAATCACCGATTTTTCGCAGACGGGATTCAAGGCCCTCGATGCGCACACTTTGCAGCTCACCCTGCGTCAACGCACCCCCTTCCTCCTACACGCCATGAACCACTACGCGTGGTATCCCGTGCCCATCAAAGTCGTCGCGGCCCACGGCGGACTGGAGCGCAAAGGCACGGCCTGGACCCGGCCCGAGAACTTCGTCGGCAACGGCGCATTTGTCCTCGAAGCCTGGGACTCGAACCGAAAAATCGCCGTGCGGCGCTCTCCGACTTACTGGGATCGCGACACGGTGAAGTTGGACGGCATCGATTTCTTTCCCATCGAAAGCATCGACACCGAGGAACGTATGTTCCGCACCGGCCAACTCCATATCACCAACGAGGTCCCGCTTTCCAAGATCCCCGTCTACCTCAAGGACAATCCCGAAAGCATCAGCATCGCCCCCTATGATGGCGTTTACTTCTATCGGTTCAACGTCACCAAACCTCCCTTCGATGATGTGCGCGTCCGTAAGGCGCTCGCCTACACCATCGACCGCGAGTCCTTGATCAAAAACGTCACGCTCGCCAATGAATCTCCGGCTTACAACGTCGTGCCCCCCGAAATTCTCGGCTACGTCAGCGAGCACAAATTCACCGCCGATCTCGCCGAGGCCAAACGTCTCTTGGCTGAAGCCGGCTATCCCGACGGCAAAGGTTTTCCTCAAACTGATCTGACTTACAACACATCCGAAAAACACCGCACCATCGCTGAAGCCGTGCAACAAATGTGGCGGCAAAATCTCGGGATCAACATGGGACTCTACAATCAAGAGTGGAAGGTGTATCTGGATTCTCAGGACAATCTCGATTTCCAGATCATCCGCGCCGGATGGATCGCCGACTACGTCGACCCCCACGTTTTCCTCGATATGTGGCGCACCGGCGGGGGCAACAATGACACCGGTTGGGGCAATGAGCGCTACGACGCGCTTTTAGCTGGCGCCCTTGACGCGCCCAACGACGAAGCTCGTTTCAAAATCTACAATGAAATGGAAAAAATCCTCGTCGATGAAATGCCGATCCTGCCGATTTACCACTACACCAACAGCAAACTCATCAGCCCCAAAGTGCTGCACTACCGGATCACGCCATTGGACAACTTCCCGTGGAAATACGCCGATTTGAAGCAGGAGTGAACGCGGGGATTATAGCATCCTTGATAACGGCCGAATCTAAGTTGAATCCCCCCTCGGGGAGGCCTCCCCAACATACCATTAATTCGGCCGGCTGATCGGAATCTAACACCCCTCCGACATGGCAATCCCAACCACACAACGCGCCCTTGGATTAATCACGGCTCTGCTGGGCTTGACCGTTGGACTGGAGTCTGCCGAGGAAGATTTCGAGAAGGCCCCGATTCACTACAGTGCAGCCACTCCAATCGATCCAGTGAGTCGGTTGTCGGCTCGTCTGGCCACGGGTGACCTCTCACTTGGCTCCACTGAGCTCGAAATCGTTCGTGCCCTACTACACGAACTTAACATTCCCGTTGCGAGTCAGTTGCTGGTGTTCTCCCGAACCAGTCTGCAGCGCAACCGGATCGGCCCTGAGAACCCTCGGGCGCTCTACTTTTCGGATACGTGTTACGTGGGTTGGGTGCCCGGTGGGTTGATTGAAGTCACCAGTATCGATCCCGTGCTTGGTCCGGTATTCTATGCCATCGACCCGCGCAAACCGGCCCAAAAGCAAACGATGCAATTCGAGCGGGATCAGGATTGTCTGCGCTGTCACGGTGGTCATTTCGTGCGCGGTATTCCCGGCGTGATAGCTCGATCGGTTTTTCCCGACACCACCGGCGAACCCTTGTTTCGACAGGGTTCCACGCTCGTCGATTACCGCACGCCCTTCGACCAACGCTGGGGCGGCTGGTATGTCACCGGCAACCACGGCGCGGCAGTGCACCGGGGCAATATTATCGCCAAAGAAGTCGACAACCGTCTCGAGTTCCCGGTTCGAGACGGAGCCAATATCACCAATCTATCGCCTTACTTCCGCGTAAACCGCTATCTCACCTCGACCAGTGACATCGTCAGCCTGCTCGTTTTCGAACATCAAATCGCGGTGCAAAATGCGATCACCAAGGCGTCCCACGACGCACGCCGGATGCTGCAGTATCAGGCCGAGCTGCAGACCGCATTCAAGGAAACGATTACCAGTGAACCTTCCTACGACAGCGTGAAGTCCGTCTTCGCCAGCGCGACCCAATCGCTCGTCGATGCATTGCTATCGAAAGATGAAGCCTCCCTCCCCCACGGCATTCAGGGTTCGCCCGCGTTTGTGAACGCCTACTCCGCCAACCGTGTCGCCACGACCAACGATCACTCGCTGCGCGACTTGTCGTTAAAACGAAGACTCTATCGCTACCGCTGCAGCCCGTTGGTGTATTCGGAAATGTTCTTGGCGATGCCTCCGGCCCTGAAATCGCAGGTCTATGCCGCCCTGGCCCACGCCCTCGACCCGATCTCACCAGATGAACGTTACGACTACATCCCCGCCGCGGAAAAAGCTGAAATCAGGGCGATTCTGCGCG
>CAXBOL010000565.1:0-4022 GCA_963977295.1 uncultured Opitutaceae bacterium | reverse complement strand
AACCAACTCGCCGATGCCGAAGCCGCCTACGCCATGATCATAGATCGGGCGGAAGAATGGGGCGTCGATCCCAACCGCATCGGCATGATTGGCTTCTCCGCCGGTGCCGGACTCACCATGCATTGCACGCTCCACTCGGAGAAAATGAAACTCGCCTTCATCGGTCCGATTTACGGTGGCATGGGCCCCGTCGAAGTGCCCAAGAATGCCCCACCCATGTTCAACGTCATAGCCTCCGATGACTTCCTCTTCGCCGGTCAATTCGGTGTGATCAAGTCCTGGTTCGACGCCGGCGTCCCGGTCGAATTTCACCTGTATCAGAATGGTGGGCACGGGTTCGGACTCGGTTACCCCGACCGCACCAGCAACGGGTGGTTTCCGGTTTTCACGCATTGGCTCGAAGTGAACAAATTCATCCCGAAAAAATGAACAACTAGTTCAGGACCACCTCGCCCCTGGCACCGTTCCCCGAGGCAGGAGCGAGCTTGCTCGCGATAGAATCGGTAGCGTGGACGAATCACCGTCGACCCGCGATAGACAACTCCCTCCACACTGCGCTTTTTGGATCCAGAGGTCCGTGAGGCAACGCCATCGCGTGCAAGCACGGCTCCTACCGGAAGGACCAACGACCCGATACTACACGAACTTAAGCAGAGCCCTCGGACCATCCTCCCTGCGTAGGAGCGAGCTTGCTCGCGATGAATCCGGTGGCGTGGACGTAGATTTGGTTTTGGCAATGTGCAGCGCCTGTTGAGACGCCATGGAGCCAAGAGGCTACAGCAGTGCGCCAATCGCGGGCACGCTCGTTCCGACAACCTCCCCCCAACGAACCTCGCCGCATTGTGTCATTGCCCTGCGATGCCAACTTGCAAAGTCTGGCCGTCATGAGATCCTCCACTTCTTCGCTGATCACGCTCTTCTCCTTTTCCCTGATCGTGGCGACGGGCTGCAGTAAAAAGGAGTCTTCCGCGAGTGCCACCACTCCGTCCGAACCCGCCGTTGCCACCGCACCGAAAGCGGAAATGTCGCCCGCCACCCCAGTCGAGACGACCCTGTCCGCGGCGGCTTCGCTCACCGCGATTACCGTGCCCGATTTGCAAAGCTCTTCGGTGGCTCAACTCGCCCAAATCAGCACCACAAGTCTCACCAATCTGACCGCCCTGGCCGGCCCCTCGCATCCCGAGGTCGCAGCCCAAGTCGCCGCGGTAAAATCCTCGCTCGACTCCAATCGCGCCGTCGACGCCCTCGACCAACTCAAACAACTCACCGTCTACGCTCAAAGTATTCCCGGCGCCGCCGCCGCGATTGATACCGCAAAATTGATGGTCAGCGGCTGGGCGCTAAAACAGGGATTCGATCCCGCGAAAATTGGTCCAATTCTCGGCGCTCTGCAACAACGCGACTACACCGCCCTGGCCTCCCAAGCCGCCATGCTCGCCGGCGCCGGCGGTCTCACCGCAGAACAAACCACCTTGATCAACGGCGTGCTCAGCACCTACGGCATCGACGCCAAGATTGACGATGTCCTCGGCAAGGTGAAGGGCCTCTTCAACCGCTAAGCGGCGCAAAATTGTTCTCGTTCTTCGTTCTCGAAGACGCCTTCAGCGTGAATCGACCAACGCCCTTCATGGATCGTTAAACATCGCTCATTTTTCGTTTCGAGCTTCAGCCCGACTGACGTTCTCGCCCCAAAGCCATCAGCGTTCAGAACCGGTCCCGCTTCTGTCAATCGGCTTCCAGTCCGCCGTCACCCACCCCAAAAAATGCTCAAGTTACCCCTCACCTTACTCTGCATACTTCTAGTTGGCGCATCGCTCCACAGCGCCGCCCATCCCAACATCCTGATCATTCTGGTCGATGACCTCGGCTACGGTGACTTACGCAGCTACAATCCCGATTCGAAAATCCCCACGCCACATTTGGATCAACTGGCGTCCGAAGGCATGCGCTTTACCGACGCCCATTCCGCCGGATCACTTTGCCACCCGTCCCGCTACGGCTTGATCACCGGCCAGCTGCCCTTCCGCATCGACTACTCCCGCTGGCCTGAACACGCCCTGATCAGTCCGGATCGCCTCACCCTGGCAGGCCTGCTGAAAAAGGCCGGTTACGCCACCGCCATGGTGGGCAAGTGGCACTTGGGCTTCGAAGAAAACGGTTATGAAAATCCCCTCCCCGGCGGCCCGGTGGATGTGGGCTTCGATTCCTTCTTTGGCCTGCGTGCCTCCACCGACATTCCGCCGTATTTTTACATCAACGGCGATCGCGCTTTGGTCCCCCCGGTCAACACCATCGCGTCCAACTTCAGTGACGACGGCTGGACCAAGATCCAGGGCGCTTTCTGGCGCGAGGGCGGCATCGCCCCGAATCTGCAACTGGAGAACGTTCTGCCCCGCTTTACCGACGAAGCGGTAGGGGTCATTCGCGATCATGCCCGGGCTCAGACCGACCAGCCCCTCTTCCTCTACCTGGCCTACCCCGCCCCGCACACCCCCTGGTTGCCTTCCCCCGAATTTGCAGGAACGAGCAACAATCTGTATGGCGATTTCACGGCCATGGTGGATCACATGATCGGCCGCGTGTTGACCGCGTTGGACGAGGCCGGAATCGCCGAGGAAACCTTGGTCATTTTCAGCTCTGACAACGGCCCTGTCTGGTATGACAAAGACACCGAGCGCTACGGCCACAATTCCACCGGTGGTTTTCGGGGCATGAAAGGCGATGCCTACGAGGGCGGGCATCGCATGCCGTTCATCGTGCGGTGGCCCGGCAAGGTGCCGGCCAAAGCCACCTCCGATCGCCTCATTTGCTTTACCGATGTGATGGCGACTTTTGCTGAACTCACTGACTTCCCTCTGCCCGTCGGACAGGGACCGGATAGTGCCAGCTTCTTCCGCACTCTCACTAGTAATGAAACCTCGGATACGCCACCACGTCCACCGCTCGTATTGGAGTCAGCGCGCGGCCACTTCTCGATTCGGTCCGGCCCCTGGAAATACATCAACGGCTTGGGATCCGGCGGATTCTCCGACGGGTTCTCCAACGACTACCAACCGGTCGCGCCTCTCCCCGGCGATCCCACCGCGCAACTCTATCACCTCGAAAACGACCCCGGGGAAACCACCAACGTGATTCTGGACCACCCTGAACTCGCCCGCGACCTGGCCGAACAACTCCAGCAAATCGTCGGCGAACGCAAAGGCGAGGTCGACACGCAGTCGTCGCTCGGCGTCTAGCTCCTCTCGTCTTTAACTTGCCCCCCTGGGAACGCCTAGCTCCAGCTCGACCTCCAACCCGCCGGCCAACGCTTCAAGGAAGGCGGAACCTCGATCCGACCCACCGTGCCTCTCCCCGTAGTGCCCTGCTTGGGCTGGCACTGAGTCCGTCACGAAGTCAGGAGGAAGGGGTTAGTTTGTCCACCATCGTTATAACGCGCCGCCCGAGTCCGATCGCCCGTCGAATGGCCGTTCTCGGGCTCGGGTTCTTTCTCGAAATCAACGTTGGCTCTCAGCTTTCCGCCACGTTCAGGACCAACTTGTTCGCCCCCAGATTCCGCCTGTGAATGCGTTTTACTCTGCGCCAACGTTGACCATTTATCTTCGATCCCGCGGTTTACCTATCCTCCCAAAAGCACGAACCTCTGCCCACCCCATGCGCATCCTCCGCTTCCTCTCCCTCATGTCTTTAGCCGTCACAGCCGCCTTTTCCGCTGACCAACCCGCGAAACTGCCTTCCACCGTCTTCACGTGGGAAAGCCGTGAGCCGCACCCCACCCGCGTCGGCGAGCGCCGCGAGGTCGCCCGCCTTCCCACCAAAACCCTGCACGAGTTCGAGTGCCACATCAGCACGCTGGACGCCGGCAACGCTTCGCACCCTCCGCATATTCACCCCCAGGAGGAACTGATCATCCTGCAGACGGGCCAGCTCGACGTGCACCTCAACGGCTCCGAAACCCGCGTCGGCCCCGGCTCTCTATTCTTCTTTGCGTCTTACGACTGGCACGCGGTCAAAAATGTCGGCGA
>CAXBOL010000564.1:0-4022 GCA_963977295.1 uncultured Opitutaceae bacterium | reverse complement strand
ATCTCACCACCAGCGCGGACTTATCAGCCCGGAGCAGGGCTTCCGCGAGCGTGGCACCGGTCTCGGATTGAGCGGTCGCAAACAAATGATGCCCCGGCGGGAGGTGGGCAAACTGCGTCGAATCCACCCGCCACTGCCCTCCCGGCTCACGCTCATATCGAGCCTGCCACATGATGTCTTCGTCCTCCGCGTTCCAACTCACCTTCGTCGCCAGAGGCGACACCACGATGCCGCCCGCCATCGACGTAATGGAGACCCACTGCCCCACCGCCGCACGCAACCGCTCGTTGCCTAGGGAGACTTCGTCCGCCCGCACGACTCCGTCACCGTCGCCATCGCTTTCCGGCACCGCCAGCGCGACGTCGCGGGCCGATAAACGCAATTCCACCCTGACGCCATCAGCGTGATCCTTGATTTCCAAACTGCTCAGGCCCGGATCGTGAGCCCACGCCGATGGCACCGCGAACCACACCATGAGGGCCGCGGTTTGACGCAGATTTAAACGCTGGCAAAAGCGACTTGATGACCACATGGGAAACTCCCTCTTTAGGAGGAATTAAGGTCTCCACAAGGCGACATCCGCCCACTCGCCCATCACGCGGGTTTCGACTTTCCAGGTCGGCACGGCGGACGTAAAGGCATCGCGCACCTCGGCCAAATCGGTCGCCAAAATTCCGCTCAAAACCAATAACCCGCTCGGCGCGACCGCCGTCACCAACTCAGGCACAAACTGCATCAGCACATGACCCAGAATGTTCGCCAACACCAGATCACCGGGCGTCCCGCCAAACCCCGTGACCAAATCTCCCTCGTAAAAATTCAAGGCGCCGGTCAGGTCATTGAGCGCGGCATTCTCGCCACTCACTCGCACCGCCTCCGGATCATTGTCAAACCCCTGCACGTCGCGAAACCCAAGCCGGGCCGCCGAGATCGCCAAAATGCCCGAGCCGCACCCCGCATCTATGATGCGAGCGTCCGGCTTGGCCGTCTTCGCCCACTCGACCAGTCGCTCGCAACACAGCCGGGTAGTCTCGTGGTTACCGGTGCCAAATGCCAACCCGGGATCGAGCCAAATGGCCACATCTCCATCGGGCAGCGCGTAGGTTGAGCGCTCCCACTCCGGCACCCAATGCAACCGCCCGCATTGCCAGGGTTTGAAGTGCAGTTTGTAGCTCTCCTTCCAGTCTTCATCGGTGATCGCTTGGTAATGCGGTTCACCCGCGCCGACGAAGAATGGCCCCACTTCCGCCCAAGCCGCTTCTGCCTCTTCACGCGATTCAAACAACCCCACCACGTGCGCCGACGGGATCAACACGTCGTGCATCACACTCCAACGCGGGTCCTCCCGTTCGAGGAGGAGATCGTCCGCCGCATCCACTTGATCCACCGGCAAGGTGGCTTTGATTTCACACAAACTCATAGGCGAACGAGAACGAGCCACTCGCGCTTTGACAACCACCAGACTCGACTCAAGCGATATTTAAATCGTGACCAATCTCCCTAGGGTCTGCGAGCTTGCCCGGGGTTCTCGCTCGTCTGAATCTCGTCCTTTCCCGCGCCACCCCATGTCCGATCCCACCCCCGCCTCCCGTTTTCGCTTCATTCCGTTTCGCAAACAGGACGTCGTGGAGATGTGCCTCCGCGAGGGGCGACTCTCCGACCAAACCGACACGTTTCGGCACCTCAATCACCTCCTCGCCAGCATCTATCATTTCGAGTTTCAGCACACCATCGAAGCTCTCAAATCAAGTTACGCCGCCGTCGACCCCGACACGGACACGCGCTTCATCGCCTCCGCCGAATCCGCCGACCCCGCTGAATTTGCGACCCTTCTCGGTCAATTGCTGGAAAAGGCCAACTACGAGCGCATCAGCGAATCCGACCTCAACACCGCGCTGACCGAGGCCTCGTTGTTCAAGATCCGCCTGCACGTCGACTTTACCGATTTTGCCGAGGTGTTGCTGTTCTGCCGCGGAGAATCCGTTCGGCAAGAGGCAGTGCCCACGTGGTTTGGTCTGCGGTCCAAGACCATCACGTTCACCAACTACGAACGAGTCGTTGTCTACATTCGATTCCGCCCCGATTACACCCGCACCGAAGATCAGCTCCATTCCTGCAAACCGGGTTCCACCTTGTTGAAACTCTTCCAAAACGTGCCCAAGGCCGATCTGGAAATGCTCTTCCCCAACACGCGCATTCGCATGCGATTGATCGACAAACTGGTGATTGGCGTGCCAGCCGTGATCGGCGGAGGAATCGTGCTCACCACCAAACTTGGCGCATCACTCATCTTGCTCGGCTCTTTGTTCGGTCTCTGGCTCGGCCTGCGCACCGAGGAGGTCGAATTCAACCAGACCGCCATGATCGCCCTCTTGGCCGGACTCGTCGCGCTCGGCAGCTTTTTGTGGAAGCAGTTCGACGCCTTCAAAAATCGCAAGCTGCGGTTCATGCAGACGCTCACCCGCAACCTCTATTTCAAGAACCTCGACAACAACGCCGGCGTCTTTCACCGCCTGATCAACGACGCCGAAGAAGAGGAATGCAAGGAGGCCATGCTCGCCTACTATTTTCTGCTCGTGAGTGACCGCCCGTTGACCCGCACCGAACTCGACGAACGCATTGAATCCTGGCTCGCGACCAAGTGGAACTGCGAGGTCGACTTCGAAATCGACGACGCCATCGCCAAACTCGAGGAGTTGGGCCTCACCCGGGAATCGAACGCACAATTTTCCGCCGTCTCCATGCAGTCCGCACTCGAAAAACTCAATCGCCGTTGGGACGACTACTTTGTGCCCCCCTCGCCTAACGAAGTTTGAGCAAATTCGGTTTTTGATCGGGAAACAGACACCCCACTAGCGCAATCAGGAGCATCTCCCCAGCAACAAAAGCCCCCTGCAGCAGGGTCGTAAACAGCGTCCAGCCAAAGCTCTCGATCATCTTTCGACCAGATTCCTCGGCAACTCCCCCGTGTGCGACGACTCGGGTCAATTCGACGGCCAGCAGCCCGGGATAAAAATCCAGCGCCATGACGATCCACGTGGGCGGGAAAAAGAACAGCGGATACGAAATCAACGCGGCGTAAACGCGTAAGTTGGTCGCGAGTCGCAATCGACGGCCCAACCGCGTCCCACCCAGGTGTTCACCATACCACCCCGCCGCACTCACCTTCGCGAAGAGAACGATGTAGGCCAACACCCCCACCGCCATGGCGGTCATCGCAGATGGGATTCCGTAACCGCCGATCCACGCCCAGGCAACGTTTGGCACTGCACACACCACGCCGCGCCAACCCCAGTAAACCAGCCAACGCTCAAAGGATTCAGGTGCTCTGCTCGCGTTCATTTGCGGGTTTCAGGTTTCACGCTGGCAGCCCGTTTAACCAATTCACTTCCTACGGATGTCCGCCGCCACTTGAGGTGTTTTAAGCCTCCGGTCCGGTCTTCCGGCAACAATGGCAACAAGCCGAGTAACGCACACCGCAACCGCGGCAATGACGCCATCCGCTTCATCGATTTTCCTCCAACTCCAGGCCGACATTTCGCGTCGCATACATGATGGCTCCCAACAATACAAACAACAGCAACGTGCCGGCGACCAACGCCTGATCTTCCATCCGCAACACGAGAAAAAGGTAGCCGAATATGCCGCCCAAAATTCCGCTCATCACGCCCAACCTTTTGCCGTCTTTTAACACCGCCTTGGCGTAGAGCAAAATCAACCCGCTCGCCGCCAACGCCGCTGTCACATACGCGGCCCCGAAGCTCCAGAACTCTGCCAAGGCCAACAGCGCGAGGTAGAACAAGCACACCGCGGCGCCGACCAATACGTAATTGAGACCGTGCAACACCCGGCCGCCCGTGACTTCGAACAGGAAAAACCCGCCGAAGATCGCCACAAAAAATAGCGACCCATATTTGATCGCGCGCTCGATCGTTCGGTAGTGACCGATCTGCGGCAGTAGCACTACCCCGAAGCCCGTCTCCTGCATTCGTTGCCCCATTTCCGCATCGGTCGTGCCCGGT
>CAXBOL010000563.1:0-4025 GCA_963977295.1 uncultured Opitutaceae bacterium | reverse complement strand
TGCCCGCCCCGTTCCTGAAACACCCGAAGGGCATCCGCGACATCAGCGAGTGGTATATGGCGCTCATCGAGCATCCCGACTACGTTCACCAGATCTTCGAATATCAATGCGAGGTCGCGTTGAAGAACCTCGAAACCTACGCAGCGCTCGCCGGCGACACCATCGACGTTATCATGATCTGCGGCACAGATTTCGGAACACAGAATTCGCAGTTCTGCTCGGTCGCGACGTTCAACGACCTCTACGCCCCCTACTACCAGCGGGTGAACGACTGGATTCACCAGCACACCACGTGGAAAACGTTCAAGCACTCGTGCGGCGCGATCCGACCGTTTATCGATCGCTTCATCGACGTCGGTTTTGATATCCTCAACCCCGTGCAATGCTCGGCCACCGGCATGGACCCCGCGGGCCTCAAGGCCGACTTCGGCGATCGCGTCGTCTTCTGGGGCGGAGGCGTAGACACGCAGAAGACGCTGCCGTTTGGCACTCCGGAGGATGTGCGAGCCGAGGTCACTGAACGCCTACGCGTGTTGTCACCCGGTGGCGGTTTCGTGTTCAATACAATTCACAACACGCAAGCACGCACCCCCATCGCCAATATCGTCGCGATGGTTGACGCCGTGCGGGAATTCAACCGTGCCGGAGCGTGAGGACCATATCCAAGGACGTCATTCCTTGACTTTTGACAAAATACCTACGCGTCCGACGGTTCTTTCTCGGCCGATTGAACCTTGCCCGCGGGGACGCGAAACGTGCTGAACTGAATCGGCGTCGCCGCGGCGGTTTGCGGACTCATTTTGGATCAGGTGCCTTTTCGCAGGTTTTGGTCGCGAGTTCCGATTCGAAAAGACATCCCTGCGTTTGCCATCCGCCAATCTTCACTTGATCTGGGGATCTTCCATGCCCAAGTCGCACGTTCCATTTAGTCTTACGCTGGCCCTGGCCCTGACCTTGATGCTGGGGCCGTTTTCGGTGGACACCTACCTGCCCGCGTTCCCGCAGATCGCGGCCGACCTCGGGGTGAGCTTGGCCGACATTTCGCTCAGCATTTCCGTCTACATTTTTACGTTGTCGATCAGCCAACTCGTCGGCGGCCCCCTGTCAGACCAATTTGGTCGCCGCAAGGTGCTGCTCGGTGGGCTTGGCCTTTATTTGCTTTCATCGCTCGCGATCAGAGGGGCGAATACTCTGCCTTTCTTCCTCGCCGGCCGAATCGTGCAGGCATTTGGGGCCGGCTGGGTGCTCGTTTCCGTGCCAGCGCTCGTGCGCGATCGCGCAGTGGACAGGATGCCGCCAAACTCTTTTCGCTGATAGGTTTGATCCTGATTCTCGCGCCGGGAGTCGCTCCCGGATTCGGCAGTCTCATCCTCGAAATCGGTTCATGGCGCGGGATTTTTTATTTCCTCGTCGCCTACGCCCTATTTCTCATTCCCGTGGCCTTGCGGGTCATCTTTCCGCAGACCCCCAAACGCCTGACTCCCCCCGGGACATCCGGCATGCTTCAGCGCTACGCCGACGTGCTGCGCGAACGCCGCGCGTTGCCCTTCGTGCTTTGGCAGGCCGCCGGGTTTTCCGTCGTGATGATCTTTATCACTCATGCCTCCTTCATCTATCAGGAACATTTCGGACAATCTGCACGCAAGTTCTCCCTCCTCTTTGCGGCCAACATCGTCGCGATGCTGGGTTTCAACCTGCTTAACCGTCTTCTGCTATCGCACCTGCGCTCAGTGATTATTTTGCGGGGCGCGACCGTCGTGCACGGGGTGGGTGCCCTCTTGGTGCTGACCGCCACTTTGAGTCATTGGAACGTGATCGGATTCGTGCTCCCCATGATGCTCACCATCGGCGCCCTCGGAGCTATCGGACCGAACCTACAAGCCAACTTTCTGGATTTTTTCCCGCACAGTGGAGGCAGTGCTGCCGCGCTGCTCGGAGCCACTCAATTTGGCGTCGCTGGAATGGTCAGCGCGTTATCCACTCGCCTGCCCCACGACTTGCCTACCCTCATGATCGCCATGGCCGCAACCGCCATGGTGCCCGTTGCCACGATGCTGCTTACCCGACGCCATCAGCCGACCGCGCATCCCGCCCCGTGATCCCGATGATCACCAGGAGTTCGCGTCCCCCACCGTCCCGCGCCCCAACCAAAACCTGAACGTCAGATTTTGGCCGGGACACTGGGCCGCACACCGTCGCCGGTGCGCCGGTGCGCTGAGCGCTTAATACACGTAGTAATCGATCACGAACACATCGGCGAGCAGGGGCTTCACTTTCTCCACCATCGCCATGTGGAATTCATGGGGAAGATAGGTCTTCAAACCCGCTTGGTTCAAGAAGGTGATCGTGAAACAATGCGTGAAGCCTTTGTCCTGGCCTTCGAAGCTCACATTCTTGCCTCCTTCGACGGACTGCACGACCGGAATTTCCTGCGGAAATTGGCGGATCAACCTGACCACTTCATCGATTTGCTCGCTCGTCGCCGTTTCATTGAATTTAAGGGCGACGATGTGCTTGAGGGCCTTCACTTCGCCGACGTGGTCCGCCGCGGATGCGACCGATCCCGCCATGGCGAACAGGAGGATGAAAACCAGACGGACTATTGAGGATGAGGATGTCATATTTTTTTGATACTTTGGGATTGAATTAAACTGGGATTATTTCGCCACGGCGTGAACCGCGGCCAGGGCGACTTCATGATCATTCTCGATCGTGCCTCCACTCACCCCAATGGCTCCGACGATGACGCCGTCCTTGTTTTTCAACGGCATGCCACCAGGGAAGGTCACCAGTCCTCCGTTCGAGAGTTCGATGTTGAAAACCGCTTGTCCTGGCTGGGACAACTTTCCGAGCTCGCCCGTGGGCATGTTGAAGAAGCGAGCCGTCTTCGCCTTTTTGACCGCGATGTCGATACTGCCGAGAAAGGCTTCATCCATGCGCACAAAGGCTTTCAAGTTCGCACCGGCATCCACCACGGCGATGTTCATCAGAGTGCCTTGTTCACGGGCCTTGGCCAGTGCCGCGCTCAGGGCGGTCTCCGCCTGCGCCTGGGTGATGTCCGCAGCCTCGGCTTTCGCCAGCAGGAGGACGCAGGCAAACAGGTGAACGCACAGTAGTCGGACGGTGAATCGTCGGGATGTCATGGTTTTCATATTGGGTTTCAGGGTGATGAGGAAAAAGTGTATCCAGAACCTACCGACATCCACCTAACGGCTTTCGGTCGGAAACTTCACTTCGTAGGCGTGCAGGGCGGGACTGTCCGTGGAGCCGGCAAACACGAAGGAACGTCCGTCGATTTCCACCGCCGCCATGGCGTAGTAGATACCATAGTCCAGTTGCTTGAACCCCACCGGGCGCAGGCTTCCCTGCGCATCCAAGAGGCCCAACTGGATACTCTGGCCGTCACGCGTGCCGATAAAGACCAACGCCTGCTCTTCGTTGAGTTTTAGCGACTCAATGCGGGTCTGGCCCGCGATGTTGACGCCGGGGCCGTCGCCCAGCACGGATTGAATCTGCAGCGCTCCCGCCCCATCCACTTTGAACACCGTGACGCCATTGCCATGGTAGACAAAGTTGGGATTTTTGATGAATCCGGCGCGTTTGTAATAGCGGTGGTGCCGATGCCCCACGAGGGCGAAGTGCTGATCGGCCAGGGTGACCCCATCCACCGGATACGTTCCGTTCAGGAACCGTGAAAGATCGTCGCCCACATTGTGGACGTTGGTGAATCGGCCGTCCTCGTGGATCTCAAAACTGCTCACGCCACTGTCCTGAAGCCCTCCCGCCACCACAAAGGTTCGCCCGTCGATCCGGTGCGAAATCATGCCAATGATGCCATCGGTAAAAATCTCGTCGTCGTCCGGCGTCGATTGCACGTGCGTCAGTGATCCGTCTTCGTGAATCAAAAACGAGGACAGGCCGGGTTTTTCATCCAACCCCCCGGCCAGCAGGTAGCTCGCCGACTTCATCGCCACCACCTTGAGCGTAATCACCACCCCGAGGTGGGTGAGCTCACTGTCCTTTTC
>CAXBOL010000562.1:0-4030 GCA_963977295.1 uncultured Opitutaceae bacterium | reverse complement strand
CACCGGATCCATCTCGCCCAGGACCTGACCGGCCTGCACCCGGTCGCCCACGTCGACATCCAGGCGCAACACGCGACCCGGCAGGGTGGGGCCGAGTTTGTGCCGGAGACGGGCCTCGACTGTGGCGATGCCAAAGAGAGTGGGTTGCACCGATTGCTCCGTGACGGAGGCGGTCACGACGGGCACGGCGGCGAGCGGCCCTGTGCGCAGGGCGGCGTAGAGGAACGCGCCGAGCAGCGCGAGGATGGCCCCAGACAGGGAGAAGGAACGACGACGATTGGGCGAAAATTTCATGGCGAGGAAGGCAGAAGACTGCGCCGGAGCAGGGCAAAGGAGGTCGGGCCGCTCGACCGCAGTTGACCGGGTTTACCGCTGAGCAAGGATTGCATGACCAAACCTTGAATCGTGCCGATGAACACGGGGACGATCACGACGGGGTTGAGATCGGAGTCGATTTCGGCATCGGCTTGACCGCGCTCAATCACCACTCGGATACGCGTCGCGTAGGCTCCGAGCAGGGTGCGCACCGCGATCTTCGCCGGCGTATCCTCCGCGCGCTGCAGCTCGGCAAAAATCAACCGGGGCACCCCCGGGTGGCGCACCACAAACTGAAGGTGAGCCAGAAACATCGCCTCCAGGGTGGCGAGGGCCGGACCGGGGACGTTGGCCTTGTCCAAGGTTGCGAGCAACTGTTCGGCGACCCACTCCATCACGGACTGCCACAACGCCTCCTTGCTGGGGAAATGTCGGAAAAGCGCCCCTTGGGTGAGCTGCATTTCCGCCGCGATGGCGGCGGTGGTGATCTCCTCGGGGTTACGGCGGGCCGCCAGACCGATCACGGCCGAGATCGTGAGCGCACGCCGTTCATCGGCGGGAAGGTGACGAGACGGGGATACGTTCTGAACGGTAGGGATGGGAGACGTGAGACGTAGCATAAAGTGAGTAATTAATTACTAACATAAATCGACTTTGTCAAGGTCGTGGTGGATTGGGGCGGTGCTCGGCGCGTGACGGTGCGCCGTGATCAAACGGTAGGGACGCGATTTTCCGTTCCTGGACGGTTACTGCTGAGTTGAATCAGTGTAGTCGTCGAACTCGTGGACGAGGCACGGGGGCTCGTCGGAGTGGTGGGCGAAGATTCGTCTTCGTCGCGTTCGTGGCAGCACGAGCCGGCCGCAGTGTAACACACTTCGCACAGCGGGATGCCCGCGACGAGCAAGGTGGCGGGAGCAGAACAATCCCGGCAGGAGGGCAGGGCTGTCATCGGACGGCAGGTCCGTGTGTGCGCAATGCGTCGTTGTTGGGAGCTAGGGGCGAATCCCAGCCGAGGCGTTGCGCCAGCTTACGGCGCCAACCCTCGGGCAGCGGAAGGGCAGGGGCGGTGGCTAGGTCGCCGATGTTCGGTGCGGGGGCGTAGAGTAGATTCGTGACACGACGAATAGTCCAGGCGGGGTGGGACCGGTCGACGAAGGTGAGTGTGTCGCCAACCGCGAGGCGGCCGGGGGCCAGCACGCGCGCATACCAGCCGGTGCGTAGGGTGGTCTGGACGCGTGGCACCATGTCGGGCACGCCGAAGCGGTCGGCGAGTTTCCAACAAGGCTGGCGGCCTTGGGTAACCTCCAGTAGAACCTGCTCGCCGACGCGCCAGCGGTCGCCGAGGCAGACGTCATCCTCGGTGAGTCCGGAAACGGCTAGATTTTCGCCGATCGCACCGGGACGGTCGAGGCGGGGATGTGGTCCCAGGTCGTCGCGCCAAGCATTGTAGTGATCGAGAGAATACAACCGCAGGGCCTTCTCCGGTCCGCCGTGGACGCGGCGATCGTCCTGCTCATCGCCTTCGAGGCCCAAAGGGCTCACGATGACGGGATCGCTGACGGGTGCCTTGTCGATGGCGCTGGTCGTGCCAAACCGGGAGAGTGGGGCGACGCGGCCTGCGAGCAGATGACGAAGATGTCCGATGGGTGGTGACATGGTGAAATTGAAGGCGACGCTGGGCCGGACAGCGAGTTGCCGCAAGGGTCGGAGGAGAAAAGGCGGGTTCGTCTTGATGCAGATCAAGGGTTTCGCGGGACGATCTTGCCGGAAGGCGGTGCGCCGGATGGCTTGAGGGTGGCGTCTTCGGGAATAAGCCCGGCGTCGCCGATTGACATCATGATCCTTTCTCCAACCGAAGTCACTGTGGGTGAACTCGTGCGTGCCGTGCCGGCGCGGGCCCGCGTTTTTGAAAAGCTGCGCATCGACTATTGCTGCGGCGGCAAGAAGCCGCTGGCGGAGGTCTGCGCCCAGCGCGGACTCGATGCCGCGACCGTGCTGACGATGCTGGAGGCGATCGACACCGGTGACGGCGCGACGGTCGTGAACGCCGACGCGTTGTCCATCGCCGATCTGTGCGAACACATCGAGCGCAGCCACCACGACTACTTGCGGCAGGAGTTGCCGCGGTTGGATTTTATGACGAGCAAAGTCGCGGCGGTGCATGGGGCCGAGGAGCCGAGGCTGGTGGAGCTTCGCGAGGTGTTTGACGGCTTTGCGCCGGAAATGGTGCATCACATGCACGAGGAGGAAAACGTCGTTTTCCCGCGGCTTCGCGCCATTGAGACCCCGGAAGGCGCGGGGGTGACGCCGGACGAGTTACGCGGCATCTTCGCGCAACTGGAGGAGGAGCACGACGGTGCGGGCGCGGCCTTGGAAAAGTTCCGCGCGCTGACGGATGACTTCACGCCGCCGGAGTGGGCCTGCAACACCTTCCGCGCACTCTATGACGGGCTGCGACAACTCGAGGGCGATATGCATCAGCACGTCCACAAGGAAAACAATGTGTTGTTCCCGCGCGCGCTTGCCGCTCTGGGAGGGAGATGAAGCCGTCGCCTCCGATGCCGTGCCCTGGGCTGCGTGAGGACAATCCATCGGCGTGGGCGGTCGTCGACCTGCCGACGGTGGCCCGCCACGTGCTGGTCGTTCGGCGTCGGCGTCTGTGCTCGGCGTTGGTGGCGGTTGAGGGCGGCATGCGGGGGCGTCGCGACCGTCTTACCCGGGATTGGCGGAGACTGCGCCGCGAGTTGCGCGAGCACCTGGCCCGGGAACGGGTTTGGATGCAGCGTGCGCCAGTGCCCGCGCTGCAGGTGGCGACCGCCGCGTGTGAGCATGAGTCGCTGCAGGACCGCTTCACGGACTGGCGAGCGCGCTTGGAAGCGGAGGGAGGTGAGCGATGGTGCTCACTGCGCGTGAGCGTGCGCCGGCTCGGGCGGGAGCTGGAGGAGCAAGTATATTGTGAGCAGGTGTTGTTGTTCCCCCGACTGCGGGCTTTTCGGGCGGCACTGGCCAGCGGGCGAGGGGCGCCCAGTCCTTGAACGGGACGCGCAATACCCTCAAGCTGCGGGCGTGGGAGGCGGCCGAAAATCCCCTGTTGATCACCGCTCGCGAAGGGGGAATCCCTGTGGGTGAATCCGCCCTGGGGGAGGATGACCGTTTACCCGAAGCAGAGGGGGACGGGCCGACGCCCGTCCCTTCATAAGTGGTGTGCAGGATGTCGCAATTTATCGGCGGTTCAGGCAGACCGTCTTGGCGCGTGCACCCAGTGGTTCGATGGCTGAATGATCGAAAGCCTCAGGGCCCGTGCGGCAGGGGGGTTTCTGCCCAAAGCAAGATGTGCCGAAATTTGAACAAATGATGCGAGGCGGGGCTTCGATTACCGTGTTAGAATTGAAGGAATGGCGATGAAGTTGACCACGTGCTTGGATCGGACTCGCAATCGGATTTCCACAGATTGGCAACGGCTGCTTTCCCATGCCCCAACGGGCAATCCCCTGGCCGAGTCGAGTGCGATGTATCATCAAATTGGACCGACGCTGGATCGTTTCCGGCAGCATATCGAAGGCTTTGAATTACAGACCAACAAGCGGGTGGTGCGTGGCAGGGACACTTGGCCGCCCCACTGTCGCTGCGGGCTCAATCCCTACCTGGAGTTTTACATGCGCGGCGAACGTGCGGTCATGGCCCACTTCCAACTTCAGGCATGGCTTTCGCATGA
>CAXBOL010000561.1:0-4041 GCA_963977295.1 uncultured Opitutaceae bacterium | reverse complement strand
GCTCCACATCGAAATCGATGGCCTTGGCCGCATCGGCGGCAAAACCGAGGGGGTTTTGCGAGCCGGTCCAGAGTTCACAGCGGCCGTCGTGAACCCATGCGGTGCAGTTCATGGGCTCCATGGGGGAGTGGGCCAGAAAAGGCACTTGGTAGCGGGCGCTGATGACTTGGTGTGCGGCAGCGAAGGCCGGGGCGGGGTCGCCAATGTGCACATCCTTTTTCCAATTACTGGAGTCGTCGAGGGCGGCATCAAATTGCTCGTAGAGATCGGCTTGCTGCACGGATTCGTGGCTGGTGGAGCTGAACTTGACGTCGAGTTGGGTGAGCGCCTGTTGGGCGTGCCAATAACCGTCGGCGACCACGGCGACGGCATCGCCGAGATCGATGATTTTAAGCACACCGGGAAGCGTAAGGGCGGCTGCTTCGTTGTAGGACTCGACCTTGGCCCCAAAGACGGGGGCAGCGCGCACGGTGGCGTATTTCAGGCCAGGTAGGGATACATCGAGTCCAAATTGAGCTGAACCATCCACCTTGAGGACACTGTCGTAGCGGGGGAGGGATCGACCCATCAGCTTATACTGATCGGGCGTCTTCAATACGGGTTGAGCGGGAGCTGATAGCGCGGCGGCGGCGGGGGCGAGGCTGGCGAAGGTGGCGCGACGGTTAGAGCCCGCGTGCAGGACGTGGCTGTCGGCGGCGGTGAGTTCGGCTATGGGCACTCGCCACTGATCGGCGGCGGCCTGCAGGAGCACGGCCTTGGCGGCGGCACCGGCCACGCGCAGGGAGATCATGCCGGTGAAGCGGGTGGAGGCGCTGCCCCCGGTGACTTGCAGGTTGGCCAGTTGACTGATGGTGAGAAACAGTCCTTTGGCGGTTTCGAAGAGAAAGGACGGAAACCGCGCGTCGCCGGCGATGAAGCCCTGAATGAAGGCATGATTGGCGTATTCGCGGTGGGCCGGGGCTTCCAAGACGGTGACACGATCCCAGTCGGCGTCCATTTCGTCGGCTAGCATCATGCCGAGGGTGGTGCGCACGCCCTGACCCATTTCGGCATGCGGGACGTAGATCGTCACCGTGTTATCCGGGGCGATTTTGATCCAAATATTGAATACGGTCTCTTCTTCGGTCGCAATGAGCGACGCGACCTTGTCGGCGCGGTTGCCCGGGCGGATGGCCACCCCGATGATGACGGCTCCGCCGGTGAGCACGCCGGTCGTGATAAAGGCGCGACGAGACCACTTACCCATGGGAGGCCTCCTGCTCGGAATGGAGGGCGGCGGCAGCGCGGTGAATACCGCGACGAATGCGAGGATAGGTGCCGCAACGGCAGATATTGCCGGTGAGGGCAGCATCGATGTCGGCATCGGTCGGCTGCGGGTTGACGGCGAGTAAAGCGACGGCTGACATAATTTGTCCGGATTGGCAGTAACCGCATTGCGGCACGTTTTCATCGATCCAGGCCTGCTGCACTGCATGGCGACTGGAGGTCGAGTCGGCGATGCCCTCGATGGTGGTGATGGCTTGGTCGGCGGCGTCGGCCACCGGCGTGATACAAGCCCGAATGGGAGCGCCGTTGAGGTGCACGGTGCACGAACCGCACAGGCCCATGCCGCAACCGAATTTGGTGCCGGTCAGCTCGGCCCGTTCGCGGATAACCCAGAGCAGGGGCATGGCCGGATCGACGTCGAAAGATCGAGGCTGACCGTTAAGGGTGAAGGAGACGGACAAGGCACAAGAGGGGTCGAGGGCGGCGGGCGAACGAGGAAGAAAGCGGTTTTAGCGGGCGATCCAAAGGGGATGGATGCCGGAACTTAAGTCGAAGACGGCTCCGACGGCGCCGACGTGGGCGGATTCACGGGGGAGATGGAGGAGGTCCTTGATTTGATACACAGGGGCGATGCCAGTGCAATGGGCCGCATGCAGATGTTGGAGACCGAGCTCGGCGAGGCGCTCGGCCGTCCACGTGATGCGATCATCCGGTGTGCCGGCCAAATGGAATCCGCCGAGGGCGGCGTAGACCGTGGCATCGGGGCGCGCAACGGTCCGAGCTTGAAGGAGAGTGTTGATCAGCCCGGCGTGTCCGCAGCCGGTGAGCACCACCAAACCCTTGGTGGTGTCGAGGACTAGGGCAATGTCCTCGGGCAAGGTGTCCGGCACCGCGTCGGCCCCGGGAGCGATGACGGGATTGCGCATGGCGCGTTGTTCGTCGAACAAACGAGGAATGGGTCCCGTGAGCCAAACGCCGGGGGCGAGGGCGACGGCCTCGGCATGTTCGTGAAACTGGCCTCCCAGTTGTTCAGATTGAGATCGCATTGCGATCAACGCGTTGCCGTCACCGTCGAATTCTCCCTCGCCTCGACTCCAGAAGGCCCCGCGTCCGACGTGAATTTGAGTGAGCGCTTCGGGGAACTGATCGGCGAGTGACTCTCGTAGCCTCAGGAGGCCGCCGATATGATCCTCGTGGTGGTGCGAGAGCACGACGTGGGTGACGTCGGAGAGATCGACTTTGAGCTCTCGGGCGTTGTTCAACACCGTGTCCGGTCGATGGCCGGTGTCGAAGAGCAGCTTGAATCCGTTGGCTTCGACCAAGGCGGCAAATCCCCACTCGCCAATGCCCCCTTGACCGGGATTGCCGGCGAGGTTGGTGGAGAGAATCGTGACGCGAAGCGCGTCAATAGGGGGAGGCGCCGCGGTCAATCGGCAGCTGATCAAAACGAAGCCGACGCAGGTCAGTCGCAGAAACAGGCGAGAGAGGACGCAACGCATCCCCACAGACTCGTCAATGACGCTCGACTTTCGAGCCTAAACGGCGAAGCCGCACTGGCGGCTGGCGGCGTGCCGTAGCCTCGAAAGCGTGGGTGAATTGCGAAGGATCGGCTCAAGCGGCCAATCCGGCGGCGAGAGCTAGGGCGGGGCGGGCGCGGTTTAGAATGTAGAGATGGTAACCGGGGGCGCCTTGGGCGACGAGGTCGCGGATTTGGTCCAGGGCCCAGTCGATGCCGATGATTTCCACGACGTCGGCATTTTCCCCGGCAACCTCCAAGCGGCGAGTGAGTGCGGCGGGGAGGGAGGCGCCGCACATGGCGGCGATGCGGGCGATCTGTTTAGTCGAGAGCACCGGCATGATGCCGGGAACGATGGGAATCGTGATCCCGGCGGCCCGACAGCGATCGACGAAGCGGAGGTAAATTTCGTTGTCGAAGAAGAGCTGCGTAGTGATGAAATCCGCGCCGGCGTCGACCTTTCGCTTTAAGTTGTCCAAGTCGATGTCGAGCGAAGGCGCTTCGGGATGCTTCTCGGGGTATCCGCCTACGCCGAGACAGAAATCGGGATGACGCGACTTGAGGAGGGAGACGAGTTCATTGGCGTAACTGAGGCCGTCGGTAGCCGTTTGGAAAACGGATTCCCCTTTGGGGGGATCTCCGCGCAGGGTCATGATGTTCCGGAAGCCAGAGGTGTGAATCTGATCGGCGAGGGCATGGAGCTCAGTGCGACTGTGACCGACGCAGGTGAGATGCGGCATCACGGTGAAACCGAGTTCGTTCTTGAGCAGGGCCGATACTTGGGCGGTGCGATCGCGAGTGGTGCCGCCGGCCCCGTAGGTGACCGAAACGAAATCCCAGGGAATCGATTGTAGGGCGGTGGCCGATTCGCGGAGGGCGGCGACACCTTCGTCGCTCTTGGGCGGGAAAAATTCCAGGGAGCGCAACGGGCGATCAGCGGCGAAGAGCTCGGAAATAGGCCGGTCAGGATTCATTACGTATCATCATATCAAGATATAATGATACTAAGACAAGGTGCTTTTCTGAAAATTAAGTCGGGCCGACCTCAGATCGGTGAGTGGAGGCTAAGTGTCGTTGTAACGTATTACGTTACTAGTTGGCGGGAGATATTGTCAGGTAGGGGGATATGAAGGTCTGCGGCCTTCGTCCCGGGTTACGGTGTGGCGGCGGGAGCGGGTGTCGGAATTGGAGGCGCGGGGGCGACGAGGAGGTCGGTTGGGGCTGCGGGGAGGCCGGTGAAGGTGTAGTCGCTGACTTTG
>CAXBOL010000560.1:0-4051 GCA_963977295.1 uncultured Opitutaceae bacterium | reverse complement strand
AAGCCGCTGCGAGTGAAGACCACGATAGCCGACCCATCCAGCTCCTGCGCCAGCAAAGCGGCCGACCGCAGCATCTTTGGTTTGGGCTCATCCAGTTGCAGGGTGCGATTCAAAGCCGAACTCACCGAGGGCTCGATGCTGCGAATGATGTTTTTCATCACCTGCACCGACTCCAGTGGATACAGACCCACCGTCGTTTCGCCTGACAACATGATCGCATCGGCTTGTTCGCGGATGGCATTCGACACATCCGAGATCTCCGCCCGGGTCGGCATGGGAGAAGAGATCATGGTCTCGAGCAAATGGGTCGCAATGATCACCGGTTTGCCGGCAGTGCGGCAGGCTTCGACCAACTCAGTCTGCACCAGAGGCAGTTTATGGTAATCGATTTCGATGCCAAGATCCCCGCGAGCCACCATTACTCCATCGGTTTCGGCGATGATCTCATGCATGTTTCTCACGCCGGCCTGATCCTCGATTTTGGCAATAATTTTGGCGGTGGAACCCAGGCTGTCGAGAAACCGACGCAGCGTGCGAATGTCTTCGCCTTGGCGCACAAAGGAGAGCGCCACGAAATCGATGCCCGCCTTTACTCCCGCTTTGAGATCGTCCTCATCTTTTTTCGTCAAACATGGCAGATTGACAAAGACACCGGGCAAATTGATGTGCCGCTTCGACCCGATTGACCCTGGAGTTAGCACGACGCAACGCACGTGGCTGTCATCCAATTCCAGCACGCGCATGCG
This sequence comes from uncultured Opitutaceae bacterium, assembly GCA_963977295.1. Classification (GTDB taxonomy): domain Bacteria; phylum Verrucomicrobiota; class Verrucomicrobiia; order Opitutales; family Opitutaceae; genus Actomonas. Next base: position 3,305 of record CAXBOL010000560.1, on the reverse strand, counting down.
AATGAAGCCGCTGTCGACCAACACCGTTACGCCGACCTCCAAATCTTTAGGTAGTCCCGGATAGTTAACCGACACCGCCGCCATATCCCCAGTCGGAATTGCACTTTCGATGTAGAATTCAAAATGGTCACCGATTTTTAGTTCGATCGGTCGCTCGACTTTGCCCGTGCGAATTTCGGGGCCTTTCACATCCATCATCACGCCCACGTGTCGGCCGACTTCGGAGGACGCTTCGCGGATGAACCACATCGCATCCTCCACCCACTTGTGGGTCGCATGCGCCATATTCAACCGGAGGATGTCGACCCCTTCGACAATCAATTTTGCCAACATCTCTTTCGATTCGGTCGCAGGACCGAGCGTCGCAATTATTTTGGTGTGCCGGAAATAAGTAGACATGGCCTGCATATCGCCAGCTAAGCACGCATGGGGCCAGTGATTATTCAAATTAAGCCCAAGATCGTAACGTGAGCGCCACGTGCGGCCCCCTGGGGCTGACCATTCTCAGTCGCAATAGCTGGGAGCGAATGCGTCGATCTTCCGCCGCATGATTATTCAGGAGAGATTTGGTCGCGGGAAAATTGACGCCACCGCCGTTTCCTTAATGGTCGGGGTGGTCAGACCTTTGGCCTAGTTTCCCCTTCCCGCCCCATTTTACCATTAACATCCGTGGTTGACCTTACGTCCAACGCCACGCTGCACCCGCTTTCATAATGACCGCTCTCCTGTTTCGCCCTAAACACGCCTTATGCCTGTGCGGACTCCTTGGCGTTTCCTGCGCGGAGGCCGAAACTGAAAGTGCGGTGGACTACCGCAGAGATATCCTGCCGATTCTCTCCCAGAATTGTTTCGAATGCCATGGTCCCGACGACAAGACCCGTGAGGCAGATCTGCGACTGGATAACTCTGACGACGCGTATACTCCCATTTTTGGGGCGATTCCCATTGTGCCGGGAAACCCGTCCGAGAGCGAAGTCATGTATCGAATTCTGTCGCTCGATCATGACGAACGTATGCCACCCTTGGATTCCAAGAAGTCCCTGACTGATCGAGAGAAGGATCTCTTTTATGAGTGGATCGAGCAAGGGGCCCGCTACGATTCGCACTGGGCCTGGCAAGTTCCGAAAAAAGCAGCGTTACCACTGCCCGACGCCCATCCGGTCGATGCCTTCGTGCGAGCCCGCCTCGCCGATGAAAACCTCAAGCCGTCGGAAGCCGCCTCTCCTCGCACTTTGGTTCGCCGCCTGTTTCTCGATGTGATCGGACTGCCTCCCTCCCCCGCGGAAATCGCGGCGTTTCTGGAGGCCTACCACCGCGATGCCTCGACAGCGGTGACCGACCTCGTGGACGACTTGTTGGCCCGTCCGGCCTACGGCGAAAAGTGGGCGCGACACTGGTTGGACCTCGCTCGCTACGCCGACACCAATGGATTCGAAAAAGACAAACCACGAGATCAATGGATTTACCGGGACTGGGTGGTTGATGCGATCAATCGCGATCTGCCCTACGATCAATTTCTGGTCGAACAATTGGCGGGAGATCTACTGCCTGACCACACCCAAGCACAACTCATCGCCAGCGGCTTTATGCGCAATGGCATGGTCAACGAGGAAGGGGCTATCGTGCCGGAACAATTTCGACTCGAGGGCATCGTCGACCGCATGGATACCTTCGGCAAAACCGCCCTGGGCCTCACCGTGCAATGCGCCCAATGTCACACCCATAAATTCGATCCGATCTCTCACGACGAATACTTCAGTCTCTTTGCGTTTTTCAACGAAACCCACGAAGCCAAATCTTGGGTCTACTCGGAAGACCAACTTAAGTTGATCGCAGATCTTCGGCAGGAAATTGAGCTGCTCAACGAGTCCGTCCGGGACGAAAGACCCGACGTGCAAGCCGAATTCGCCACATGGCAACGCGAGCAAATCGCTGCCCACGATATTTGGACCGTCTGGGACTCCGACAAACAAACTTGGGACGGAGGTCTCAATCACCCCGAGGAACTGGCCGACCACAGTATTCTCACCCTCGGTCATCCCACCGTTACCGGTTATTCGATCACCGAGGGGCCCGCTCCGACCTTCGGGGTTAACGGGCTGCGGATCGAAGCCTTGTTACATGGTGATCAGCCGTTTGAAGGTCCCGGTCGGAGTTATTGGGGCACCTTTGCCATCAGTGAGGTTGAGGTATTCAGTCAATCGCCGGGCGAAGAAGCATGGACTCCCGTGGCACTGGCCGAGGCCTCCGCTGATTTTGCCACCCGGAAGTCGGCGCTGAAGCCTTACTTCAATCATCGCAAACTCGATCCGGATGGTGACCGGCGCATCGGTCCGGCGAAGTTTCTCATCGACGGCGACAAGACGACCGCATGGGCGCCCGATCGTGGACCGGTGCTGCGGCATACTGAATCTGCCGCCGTCATCTTATTCAAATCACCCTTAACCCTACCCGAGGGCAGCCGCCTCAAAGTGCAGTTGGTGCAGGACCACGGGGGCGATGGCAATGACCGTGAAAATCAACAACTCGGACGATACCGCTTTTCGCTTACCGCGTCTCCCGCGCCAAAGGCCACCCGTTACGATCACGCTGCTTTATTGGCGCTGCTCAAACCGGAGCGCCAGCGCAGTTCCGTCGAATCGCAGACGATTTTCCGAGCCTGGCGAAACACCCGATCCGACCTGGCGACGGTGAACGCCCAAATTGCCGCGCTGGAGGCTAAGTTCCCCGAAGCTCAAACCAGCGTCTTACACAGCACCTCAACTTCTCCTGAGTTTGCTCGCACCACTCGACTCCTGGATCGCGGAGTGTGGGATCGCCCTACTCACCCCGTTTCCCGTGGCACCCCCGCAGTCCTTAACGCCATGGAGGTCGCGAACCCAACGCGTCTCGATCTCGCCCGTTGGTTGACCGCGGAGGATGCCCCTCTCACTGCTCGCGTGCAGGTCAACCGGATCTGGCAGACCCTCTTCGGCGCCGGATTGGTGCTAACACCAGAAGATTTCGGTATTCGGGCGCCGATGCCCGAGCACTTGCACTTACTCGATTGGCTGGCCGTTGAATTTCGGGAGAATGGCTGGAGTTCCAAGACGTTGCTCAAAACTATTCTCACCAGTGCGACTTACCAACAAAGTTCAGAGGTGCGTCCCGATCTGGCGGAGCGTGATCCCCTCAATCGTTTGCTGGCCCGTGGGCCTCGTTTTCGGGCGGAAGCCGAGGTGATCCGCGATATCGCACTGAGTGCCGCTGGCTTACTCCATCCCGCCATGGGCGGTCCCAGCGTTTATCCCCCGGTGCCCCAATCG
>CAXBOL010000559.1:0-4060 GCA_963977295.1 uncultured Opitutaceae bacterium | reverse complement strand
GGCGGAGAGATCGTTGTGAGGGTGTTGAGCGCCGAAATACCACTCCACGCCGGCGGCTCCGGCGAGGAGGCTACCCCAGAGGACATGGTGGCGCAGCATGTCGTGGGAGGGGTCGACGGAATCGGGCACGGCACCGGTGTGCCACATGCCGATTTCGTCCATGGTGATTAGCCATTCTTGGCCGGCTTCACGGGATTGTTTTTTCCAATCGATCACGGCGGCGTGCACAGTTTGGCGCTTATCGACTTGGAAGGAAAGTCCGTCGAGGGGAGCGTGATTGAAGAGCGGCGGGAGGCCGTGTTGTTTGGCCCCGTCCCACGCGTGGGTGTGGATGAGCACAGGGTGTTGGTAAGGATCGTGGGCTTTGAGGTAGGTCGCCATCGCGCGTTGTTGCGCCGGGGTTTGGCCGTCGGGGGAAAAGTCGGCCGGGCCGTTTTCTTCGCCGAGATTCCAGACGAGGGCGAGGTGGTGACCGAAGCGGGCAATGAGTTCGCGGTAGTAAAGTTGGCGAAGGCGTCCGGTGTCACCATCGTCGAGCATGCGCTCGTTTTCGGTTTCCTGGGTGACCACGTGGAGCATTATGCCGCGTCGCGACATGTGTTGAAACACGAGCTCCCATTGGTCGAGTTTGCTGCAATCGAAGCGGTCGAAGGTCTCCTGATCGACGTAGGGCCAGACGTCTTTGCCGTCGCCGCCGATGTTCATGGTGAGGAAGTAGGCCACGTTCATGCCGGAGTCGGCGAGGTAGTTGAGCCCGCCGATGAGGCCTTTGCCTTTGCCGTTTTGCCAGGTGGGATCGCCGGGACGCCAGTCGGCGACGTGAGTGGGGTAGGAGTGGAGTTCGGTTTTGGGTGCGGCTTCGCCTTCGCGGGCATCACTGTTATAGCGATAGGTGCCGTCGAAATCGGCGAAGGCGAGGAGGTTTTCGGGACTGTCGGTGCCGCCCTTGAGGAAGTAATTATCGGTGTCTTGGTAGCGAAAAAATCCGCCATCGGCCACGATTCGACCATGAGCCCGAAAGTCCCGGCCAGTGGCGGTGGACGGCGTCACGGTGAACGTGCCAGTGGCGTGCGATAGGGGGATCGCACGACCGGCGTCGGGCTGGTCGCTCAGGGCGATGTCGGGACCGTGGTGAAGGGTGGCGGTGTAGGTCCACTCGCCGGGTCGGTCGGGAGTGAATCGGACTTGCCAGATGTTGCCGGCGCTGGCGCCAGTTTCGGCGGCGTGGCCATCGGCAGCAAAAAAGCCGCGGATGCGGTAGCTTCGGTCGGCGTGGGTGAAGGTGACCAGCAAGCGCGAATCAGTGAAGGGATTCGTGGCGGCACTTTCGGCCGTGTTGGGTCCGGCGAAAGAAAGCGTGAGCGTATCGAATTGTTCGACCGTGGTGGGATGGGCAGCCGCAACGGTGGCTGCGATGAAAAGCAGGAGAGGAGATAGACGACAACGGCGCATGGATACGGAGAAACCTAAGACGCTAAAATCGGGGAGCAACGGTGCAAATTGCAGAGTAGATCAACGATGATCACGTGAGTTGGTGCTGGTGGGATGCGACGGTGTCGGCTTGGCTGGGAAGATGATGAGAAAAAGGGTTTGGCTTGCTGGTATGGTGGGGGGAATCGCGTTGATGATGGGGGTGGGGAGCGTGGGAGCGCAGACTGAGACGAAGACGTCGGAATGGCGGGAGTTATTCGCTGAGAATCTGCGCGATGCGGAGTATCCCCCAGGGCTTTGGTGGTGGGAAAACGGGGAGTTGACCGCGAAGGAGGACCAGATGATTTGGACGCGGAGAGATTATGATAACTTCGATCTGGAATTGGAGTTCAAAACGGCAGATGGAACCAACAGCGGCGTAGTCATTTTTGTCAGTGATACAAAGGATTGGATTCCCAATTCGGTAGAGATTCAAATTGCCGATGATTTTTCGGGGCAGTGGTCGCAGGCGCCGAAAACGTGGCAGTGTGGCGCGTTGTTTGGGCGACTCGCTGCGACCGAGAGTCGGGTGAAACGTCCGGGCGAGTGGAATCGCATGAAGATTATGGCGCGCGGTCGGCACGTGCGAGTGATGCTCAATGGGGCCGAGGTCGTGAATGCTGATCTAGGTCGTTGGATCTCGGCGACGACCAATCCTGATGGCTCGCCTATTCCCGAATGGTTGCATAAACCGATGGCGACATTGCCCACCAAAGGGAGGATCGGGTTGCAGGGAAAACACGCGGGCGCTCCGGTTTGGTTTCGTAATCTGCGCGTGCGGGAAGTGTCAGGCCACGAGTGACCTCGTGAACCGATATCTTTAACCACGAATGAACACGAATGGCTTCGTCTACCGACTACGCACTGAATGTATTTTGTTGGGATTTAGCACGCGCGTATCTCGCCTGAAATAGGAATCTACGATTGGACAAAGAGGTTACTCGAAAAGGGGGAGAGACGGTCGCGCATCAGGAGTTGAAGCGTTTGGCGGTGGCTTGGGCGCGAGCCAGCGGTTTTCGAATCGCCGCGGCGGAAGTGCGGGTACCCAGGAGTGGGTATCGGGCGGATGTGGCGGCGATTGGTCGCGGGGAATCGGCCCGGTGTGCGGTGTTTGAGTGTAAACAGGCGCGGGCGGATTTGTTGAAGGATGCACACGATGATGCGATGGCGAAAAAGAGGCTGGTGGCGTTGTTGGAACGCCGGGCGACGCTGGAGACCCTGTTGAGTGAGCATCGTCCGGATCTTCGCCGCGGAGAGTCCTTGTTTCCGGAGTTCGACGCCTGGGATTTTTCCGGTCTGGATCACAAGACCTATCATGGCCTGCTGAATGAAATTGCGACTTGGCAAACCCGGGTGAAACAAGGGACCAAGTTTTCCAAGATGCTCCGCTATCGAAGTGCTGATTTTCTCTATCTGGTGGTCGAGGATGATATTTATGCGGAGGCAGAGATTCCGGCGGGTTGGGGACTGTTGGTGCGAAAAGAAGAGTCGCTCGTGTTGCGTCGAAAGCCTGTCGTGCTGGATGCGGGCGACTCGCAACGCCGAGCGCTGTTGGAGGCAATCGCACTTAAAGCTACGGCAGCGATGGTGAGTTCCAAAAAGATCAAAGATGGACGTGCCCCGGGCGAGTTGATTTAGCTTTGCGGGCTTATGAATACGGTCTCCTTTTCGCTCGATGCGGTAGCGGCTAATCCGCGGGTTAAACTGGTGCGGAGCTTTGCCGAACTCGTATCGACCCCGTGGGGTGAAGGGGTGAATGCCTTGTGTTGGCCGCGTCAGCTTGATGGCGATTTTGAAGAAATTGTGAAGGCGGTTGGGTCGATTGAGGAGATCACGGGATTGGATGAAGAGGATCTCCGTTCGCTCGATTTGAGTGCAGCAGGCCAGCTGGCGCGGCGGGTATTAATTCAGGATTTGCGGCGGCTGGAGGATCATGGTCTGCAACCCAATTTGGACTGCATTCCCGCCTACCCGCGGGATGGAAAATCGAGTTTGGTGCCCATCGATGTATATGGCTTTCACGTCGATAGTGCGCCGGTTTTGGCGGACACGTATCTTTGCAGTTACACGGTCGCCGCGAGTGAAGGGGTCGCCAATGAGCTAGCCAGATGCTGCGTGGATATACCGGATATCCGAGCGACGCTATGGCGTGAATATGGTGGAGACGATCTGGAGGCGTTTAAGGTGTTTCTTGCCGAACGATTTTACGACCTTCACTACGTGGCCCACGAAGGCGCACCAGTCTACGGATTTGGGTTGGGTAACCTTTGGCGAATTGCCAATGCCTGCCCGGGCAGCCCGGTGCCCCCCTGTATTCATCGTGCGCCTACGACGGAGGCGGGGGCGCTGCCACGCCTTTTATTGATCAGTTAGCCGGGGCTTGGTGCGCCGCGGAGGGTTGACCGGAGGGCGGGTTTCGCCAGCAAAGCCCCTATGAGGCCGGGGGGCGTTTATCTGTGCTTGGATAGGTTAGTAGCTGCGGCGAAAGCTCATGCTGACGGATGGCTCGGATCCGGGGCGGGCGATGCGGGTCAGGAGGTTTTCGTTGAATGCATTTCGCACCCTGAAAGACAGGGAGTTGGAGACCTTA
>CAXBOL010000558.1:0-4063 GCA_963977295.1 uncultured Opitutaceae bacterium | reverse complement strand
GGACGGACGCTGGCGGTTTTGATGGCTATCGGGTCGAACGCCGATTCGGGGACCTGAACCGCTCGGGCTGGGAGGAAATGAAACAGGATGGGATTTCGTTTAATTCCCCCAATCGTTTCGGGATGCGGGCCGCGGTGTTAACGTCCGCCGAACAGAACCGGGTCCGCGGAGGAGGCTGGGACTTGGCGACGCTCCAGCGGGTGGTGGATCAATTCGTGCTGCACTACGATGCCAGCGGCACGAGCGCACAGTGTTTCAAACGATTGCATGATGATCGTGGTTTGAGCATCCACTTTTTGTTGGATGTCGATGGCACGCTCTATCAGACGCTCGATCTGAAGGAACGGGCATGGCATGCCACGGGGGCGAACAGCCGGTCGATCGGGATCGAAATCGCCAACATTGGCGCCTATCCCAGTGCCACCGCTGAACCGCTGCGCACGTGGTATAAAAAGGACGCGGAGGGGCACCCGCGATTACACATTCCCAAAGGGGCGGAATTGGGGGCGCTGGATTTGAAAAAAGTGTCCGGTCGGCCGGTCCGACCAGAGCTGGTGAAGGGCAAGATTAACGGCAGTGAGTTTTTTCAATATGATCTGACCGCGGAGCAGTATGCAGCGCTGACGAAATTGACGGCGGCCTTGTGCGCTATTTTCCCGAATCTGCCTTGCGACACGCCACGCACGCCCGACGGCAACTTGCGGACTGATACGCTTTCGCCGGATGAGCTGAAGGCGTTCAGCGGGGTATTGGGGCACTATCACATTCAGACCAACAAGATTGATCCGGGGCCCGCGATGCAGTGGGAGCGGGTCATTGAGGGGGCGCGGGAGCTTTTGAACAGGCAGAAGAAGGCGGAAACCAAGGCACCGTAGGCAAAGGGATTCGCGGGAGGACTGGTTTGCTTTTTAACCACGAATAAACACGAAGGGTTTCACTGCCGTTACGCGACGGAACTCAGAATTACGGATTCGTTTTACACCGAGGTCGCAGGGGGGGGGAAGCCGTCAGCTCGTCGGGCTATGAGGCCGTTTTGGAAGTGCGCGACGCCGCGATCTGAAAAGTCGGACCCTAGCAAGGGCTGGAGGAGGACACGGCGGCTCAGTTTTTGCCTACAGTCGTTTCGTCATGCAGACGGAATTGGTGTCCAGGACGTAGTTGGCGAATGGCGGGCACGCTTCGAAACCGAAACTCACATAAAGGCGCCGGGCGGGTTCGAAGGCGGCCATTGATCCGGTTTCCAAGCTCAAGCGGCTGTAACGGCGACGCTGGGCCTCGGCGATGAGGTGGCCCATGAATTGTCGGGCGACGCCGCGTCGGCGATGCTCGGGGGCGGTGCGCATGGACTTGATCTCCCCGTGAGTGGAGTCGAGCTCACGCAACGCCCCGCAACCAAGAAGCACGTTGCCGTCCCAACCGCTCCAAAACGTAATCCCAGGGGCTCGAAGTGCCGCCACATCGAGGGCGTGAATACTTTCGGGGGGCGAGTGCTCGGCCATGTTGGCCAGATGCTGCTGCAGAAGTGCTTGGATTTCAGGCCCGGAGAGATCGTCGATTTTGATGATCATGGTGAAGGTGGCGATGGACGTTGAAGCTCAGGCAGTTCATCGATCGAGAAAACGAGAAACTCAGCTCGATCATGGGGTCGGATGAATTGCTGCGTGACGTGAAACCCCAAACGGCGGCACACGGTTTGGGCCCGCAGGTTGAAACCGGCAATGGTGACGCGGAAACGGGTGGTCCGAAAGACGGAGGCCCCGAAATGTAGACCTTGGGCGATGGCACTTTGACCGAGTCCGCGCCCGGTTAGGTCGGGACGCAGACCGCCGCCGGTATCGAGATAGCGGCCGTCATAGTCACCGCCGGCGACCCGTCCGTCAGCGCCAAAGGAGCGGAAGCCGACCAATTCATTTCCGTCGAAGGCGGCAAAGAAGCGGTTGATCGGTGCGGTCAGGTAAGTGAGGGCTTCGGCTCGATTGCGGGTGTGGTAGCCGTAGATATTGTATGGAGCGGAGTAGACCCAGTCGGTCATGGATTCTGCGGCCGCCCGCGTCATAGGCTGGAAGGCGAGTTGCATCGACCGCCTAACCGAGAAGCGCCGCGTTAAATTCGATAGTGGCCTTTAAAAGCCGACCTTTTTGTTGAGTGCCGGTGGTGTTGGCGGCCATGGCCGCGCTGAAGTAGCCATCGATGAGGTGGTAGAGTCTTTGACTGAGCGGACCGTAGTGAGTGGTGAACGCGGCATGGAGGCGGGAGTGCCAGTTTCGCTCCCTGAGCGGTGCCAAGCCGGGATGATCCATCTGGAGCCGATAGGTGAAGGCCGGAGGTTCTGCCGTGCCGGGCTTTGGCGGCGTGGCGTCGAAACCGGAAACGTCCAGCCACTCGGAACGCAGGGCCAGCAGCTCGCCGGTCGCGTAGGAGACGTATTTCACCAGATCAAAGACAGGAGGCCCGACGCTCACCCCGGCGACGCTGACAGGATCGATGAGCACGAGGGGAGGATCTTCGTCGGGTTGGGTGGCCCAAAGAATATTTTCTAGAAAGAAGTCGCCGTGAAGTCTGGTTTGCGGGGAGGCGTCGGCTTGGGTCAGGAGATCCGAATCGTGAACAATTTTTTGCCACGCTGCGCTCGGGCCGAGCCGCAGGGATCCGTTGAGTCGGACCATTGGGGCATCGAGTAAAACGCCCAAATCGGGTTGGCGAGCGAGGGTCGCAAATGCTTCGCCGACGGCTTCGTTGAGATGGGTCGAGAGGGGGTTGGGCGAGATGGCGGGCCGTTGGATATGGTGCAGCATCGCCGTGGCGAGTTGGTCCTGAAATTGATCGATTTCGGTCTGTGGTAACGCGGTTTCCCGGGCGAGCTGCCCGGCGTCGCGATGATTGGCGTAGAACGGATGGTCGTAACCGACGTGGGGAGTTTGGTTGTCGGATTGGAAGTCCCAGTGGTCGAGCAGGGGGGGGAAGAGCGCGTCGGGTTGCGAGGCAACGGTGGCCAAGTAGCGGATCTCCCGGCGCAGTGACTCCAGTCCCCACGGGGAAGGCGCGATGTCGGCGCGGTTGCGTTTGCGGACCCGCAAGGAACCGTCGGCCATCTCGATGACCTCGGTATGATCCCAATAGCCGTCTTTGAGGGTGCGAATGACGCGGGTCGGGGGAGGCGGAGTCATGAAAACAGGGACGAGGGGGGGGCAGTTTTAAACCACAACCGGGGTGGAAGAGACACGGATAAAGTGCACTGAGAATCAAATTGAGGATATTTTAAAAGCGGTCTGTGAGAGGTAGATGGGAGGAAGACGAAAGTAATATGAAAAAATCCCTTGAACTTTGGCCCGCCACCCGTGAACTACGCCGTTCCTCACGGTGAGATACTCAAGTGGCCAACGAGGGCAGACTGTAAATCTGCTGAGCTCCGCTCTACGGTGGTTCGAATCCACCTCTCACCACCATTAAAACCCTCCGAAGCCACTCGGAGGGTTTTTGGTTTCCGGATGCCGGAAAGGGAAGCGCAGGTGGACTGAGAACCACGTGGTTCGACGGAGGCTCGGTTTAACGGGCCGGAGAAGGGGCGCGGCGTAGACGCGGGGCGAAGCCCTCGACCGGCAGGTCGACCCAATCCACCTCTCACCACCATTAAAACCCTCCGAAGCCACTCGGAGAGTTTTTGGTTTCCGGGGAGGCGAGGATCCGTCAGCCCGAGGCCGTCAGCGCGCATTTTTCAACCCCGAATGCACACGAATGGCTTCGCCTACCGGCTACGCGGTGGCTGGGACGAAAAGGGACGCGGTCAGCCTGTTATTTTCAACCACGAAACACACGAAGGACACGAAAGGGTTTTGGACGGTGCGTCGTTAATTGGCGGTTGGAATGGGAAGGGGGCTCTTGACACCAAAAACGTAAAGAGCTGACGCGCTGTTTTTTGCCAGGGAATCTGGAGCTGGTTCTACTCTTGGCGCGCTTGGCGGACTTGGTGTTCAAACCTGCGGTGGAGTGGAGTGATGGAGCCGAGATTTTTACCACGTCTTTGAACGGAGTGAATGGCCTGACAGGGCTCCGGTCTCAAATC
>CAXBOL010000557.1:0-4071 GCA_963977295.1 uncultured Opitutaceae bacterium | reverse complement strand
GAGGGGGGTCATGGATTGGAGGTAGGCGACGAGGTCGGCGACTTCGGATTGGGTCAGGGTATCGAGCAAGCCGGGGGGCATGAGGGAGACTTCGAGGCGTTGCAGGGATTTGATCTCGGACGTGGCGAAGGTGACGGTCTCTGCCGTGTTGGCGAGGGTAACCGCAGCGGTGGTTTCGCGCTTCACGATACCGGATGCGTTGCGACCATCTTTGGTTTCAATGAGGGTGAGCAGGTAGTCGCGGCCGATGGTGCCGTTGGGCTCCACAATGTTGGCCAACAGGTAGTCGAGGTCGGCCCGATTGGAGCCGGTGAGTTCGGGTCCGAGTTCATGGCCTTCGCCGAATAGGACGTGGCACGACGCACAGGTCTGAGTGAAGACTCTTTTGCCGTTGCGGGGGTTGGCGGCCCGGATGCGCTCGGGCGTGAGTTCACTTTTCCAGCGTCCAATCGCGGCGACGGCATTGTCGGGCATCACCGGTTGAGCGCCGCCTAGTTGGTCGACGCGCTCAGTGATGGCGGGGTCGTCGAGGAGGCGTAGCTGACGGAGCAGACTGGCATCCAAGTGGGAGGCCGGAACGATGCCTTGATCGATGGCGTCGAGCAGGGCCTGGGCGTAGGAAACGCGTTGCGTGAGCACGGCGAGGGCTTGGCTTTTCTCGGGCGTGGAGAAACTGGAATAGGCCTTGAGGATGGCCGGGGGCGTGGTGGGCACATCGTAGGGGGCGAGGGCTCGCAGCGCGCCGAGTCTTAAACCGGGTTCGGTGAGGAGGGCTTGAAAGAGTGGAGTTTGCTGGAAGTTGCGGCGATCCGCGAGAACCCGCAACGCGGCCTGGCGAGCGGAGAGCGGGGCGAAGGAGTCGCTGACGATGGCCTGCTTGGTGCGAATGACCGTGCGGTCGCCGAAACGGGCGGCGAGTTCGTCGGCTTTCTCGACAACCGCGGGATCCCGACTGGCGCTCAGTTTGGCGTAAGTGTGGCCCCACGTGTCCGGGGGCGTGAGGCCCTTTTGGCCTTCGGTCGCGGTGAGCAAGCTGCCCAGCACTTCGAGATGGTAGGCGGGGTCGGTCGATTCGGCGAGGGCGGAGATGAGCGACATCATGCCAGCCTGATTCTTGGCTCCGGCGGAGCCGGAGGCGGTGGCCGCGGCTTCAGCCTTACGCCGCGTGAAATAGGGACGGATCGAGGCGAGGGGAGTGGATTGGCCCATGGCCAAGGCGCGGGCGGGGTCGAGGGTCACGAGGGGCTCGGCGGCGAACCAATAGAGCAGGGGCAAATTGTGATCGGTCGCATCTTCGGCGTGGGTCAGGAGGGCTTCGACGACGGACCAGCGATCGGCGGGTTTGATGCGTTGCGCGGCGGAAGCGAGAAACCGGCGCACGACGGGAGACGGATCGGTTTGAGCGAGGGAGGTGAAGTGAGCGAGGAGCGCGGCGGAGGGGCGTTGGTCTTCGCTAGTCAATTGGACGGTCCACGCCCGGACGTGCGCAGTCGACGACTGGAGAAATTCGAGGGCAAGTTTATCGGTCAGGCCGCCGGTGACGTGCAAGGCCCAGAGGGCGCGCAGTTGGCGCGTGGCGTCGGGATGGGTGCGGATGATGTCGGTGAGGGCGGTGTGCACCTCGGGGTCGAAGCCGCGTTCCTGCAAGATCAGCCGGGACCGGCGCACATGCCACTCGTTGGGGTGGAGTTGCAGTTTTACGAGTTCGGCGCTGGGAAGTTTTTTGAGGTCAATGGGCACGAAGGGTTTCGTGCCGTAGCTGTATTTGTAGATGCGTCCGTTGGAGCGATCCTGGGGGCGTTGTTGGTGGCAGGCGCGGGCGTCATACCAGTCGCTGCCGAAGATCGAGCCGTCCGGACCCAATTCGAGGCGCAGGCCCCGGAACCAACCGTCGTTGGCCTTCATAAAATCCGGCGCGTGGCGACCGATGTAGCCGGAACCGGAGGGTTCGGGGCGGTCGCGGTTGATGCGATTACCGAGGATGTTGTGGGTGAAAAGGGTATCGCGGTATTCGGCCGGGAAACTGTCGCCGAGATAGATCAACGTGCCGGCGTGAGCATGTCCGCCTCCCGCGGCATCGGTGCCGCCGGCGCCGAATCGGGCATCGGACCACGCGACCCCGGTGTCGTAGTGGAGATGATCGCCGATGGTCTGAATATCGCCGTAAGTGTAGGGATTAAAGTGTTGGCCGGCTTGGCGATGATAGTGGCCGCCCTGCACGACGTGATAGAGGTGGGGAATGACGCAGGCTGTGACGAAGGCGTCGCCGACGTCATTGAAATCGAGTCCCCACTGATTGCTCATGCCCTCGGCGAAGATTTCGAAGATTTTTTTGGTCGGGTGATAGCGCCAGACGCAGGCGTTGAGGGGAGTGCGTTGGTGGTCCTTGGCGCCGGGCACGCCGACGTTGGAGCGGGTGAAAATGCCTTGGTTGCCGTAGAGCCAGCCGTCGGGGCCCCAGACAAAACTGTTGAGGGTTTCGTGCAAGTCTTGGGAGCCCCAGCCGTCGAGCACGACGGTGGGGGCGGCATCGGGTTCGTCGTCCTGATTTTTGTCGGGGATGAAGAGCAGGTAGGGCGCGGATCCGACCCAGACGCCGCCGTGACCGACAGCGATGCCGGTGGCGAAATTTAATTGGTCAAAGAACACCTTGCTGGTGTCGAACGCACCGTCCCCGTCGGTGTCCTCCATGATGAGGATGCGATCGTGGCCATAGGGCGACCAGTTGGGGTAGGAGTAGTTTTCGACGACCCAGAGGCGACCGCGTTCATCGATGGTAAAGGCGATGGGCTGATGCACGTCGGGTTCGCCGGCAAAGAGGGTGGCTTTAAACCCCTCCGGGAGTGTCATGGCCGCGGCGGCTTCGAGCGGTTGCAGGCCGGTGCCCTCGGCAACGGGGAAGCCTTCCTGCGCGACGGCAGGGGCGATGTGGGTGAGTATCGCGGTAAGGGACGCGAGCAGGGCAAAGGGGCGGAAGGGGCGAGGCATGGTGGGGAGCTTGAAGGGTGAAAAACTGAAAGGCTGACGAAGCGCGGGAGCGCGTAGATGGTGCGCTCGAAGAGTGTGTCCCGGAGGGATTACGAAAATGGGTGCCCTCCGGGCAATTGAGGAACAAACTGGTGGAAAACTGAATGCTGAAAATCGGAGGCCGAGGGGGGGGACTGAAAGGCTGAAAAACTGAATGGCTGAAAGGCTGAAATCGGGCAGGGAGGCTGGTAGGGGATGACTGTCGTTTGAAATGACCAATGACTAATGTCCAATGGGAGGGGGGAGGTCAGCCTGAAAGTCTGGGTGTTCCACCTTCGCCAAGGCTTCGGCGGACTGAAGAAAACCCCTCCTGTATTTGATCCCGTGCACTGGCAGATGGTGGCTGAGGGGGGGTGAGAACGAGTAAGAGAACGAGTAGGATGGCTGGGGAGACTAGTGGAGGTTGGATTTATCGTCCAGGTTGGCGTGGATTTCGGCGTCGGTGGGGGTGGTGGAGGGGACGCCGTTTGGGGGCACTTCGGCGTGGGCGGTCCACACGATGGCGTTGAGCACGGTTTTTCGGAAATTGTCGTCCAGCCAGCTGACGTGGTTGTGGGCTCCGGTGAAACCGAACCCGCGGCCGCGACCATCGGGTCGTTCATAAGTCCAGGCGACGGGTTGGCTTTCGCCTCTCGCCACGGATTGGCGCACGTGCGGGTTGCCGCTGCGTTCGCCATCGCGGCGGCGGAGGGTTTCCGGTCCGGGCACGGCGGAAAGGATCGGCGTCACTCCGATGCGGTCCGGCACAAATCGCATGTGATAATACCATTCGTCGTCGACGCTGAAGGGGGTCAGGCCACGGGCCACGGGGTGGTCGGGAAACGTGGTGAACTGCGGTTTCCAATGCGGGTTGACCGACCAATTGAGATCACAAAACCCACCCATCCACTCGAGGAATTTTTCGGCTGGTTTACCTTTCTCGGCTTCGGTGGCCCAGTGGATCATGACGACGCCAATGCCGCGCTGCATGAGGGCGTCAAATTCGTCGAGGTGAGGATTGAGCAGATGGCCCGTGTGTCCGGTGGAAAAGACCACGATGGTGGC
>CAXBOL010000556.1:0-4074 GCA_963977295.1 uncultured Opitutaceae bacterium | reverse complement strand
GCGTTAGCGAAGCCATTCGTGTCTCCCGCCCTGCGGGATGGTTAAAAACTCCGGTGCTACTCCGTTCCATGTTTCTTCCCCGTTACGGCCTTAAACCCCGGCTCCGCCGAAATGCGCTAAGGTCAGACCAACGCCGCGCTTCGACATCGCGCCGCCCCCTGTCACACCTG
This sequence comes from uncultured Opitutaceae bacterium, assembly GCA_963977295.1. Lineage (GTDB taxonomy): Bacteria > Verrucomicrobiota > Verrucomicrobiia > Opitutales > Opitutaceae > Actomonas. The sequence continues at coordinate 3,904 of CAXBOL010000556.1, read as the reverse complement.
TGGGCATGCCTGCCCCTGTTACGTTCCGCCGCACCGCCCTCGCGTCTGCCATAATCGCCGCCAGTGCCTACCTCCCCGCCGCTCCGATTGAAATCGCGGTGCATCTCGACGAACCCATCGCCGACCTGCGCCCCATCTGGAATTATTTCGGCTACGACGAAGCCGGCACCACCCTCACCCCGGAAGGCCGCCACCTCCTCTCCGCGGTCAACGAACTGAGCGAAGCGCCCATCCGCATCCGCGTGCATCACCTCCTCACCAGCGGCGACGGCACCCTTGCTCTCAAGTGGTCCAGCACCAACGCCTACACCGAGGACGCCGACGGCAACCCGGTCTACGATTGGACGATGATGGACGCCATCATGGACGAGCTCACCCAGCCCGGCATCGAACCCTTCGTGCAAGCCGGCTTCATGCCCGAGGACCTTTCGTCCCAACCCACCCCTTACACGCCCACCCTCACCCAACGTGGGTTGCCCAAGGACATGGTGTCGGGCGGCGCGTTCTATCCGCCCAAGGACTACCAGAAATGGCAAAACCTCATCGCGGCCTGGGCCCAACACTGTGTCGATCGCTATGGCCGCGAACGCGCCGAATCGTGGCTCTGGGAAGCGTGGAATGAACCTGAGTCCCCCTACTGGAAAGGCACCATGGAGGAGTTCTTCATGCTCTACGATCACTTCGCCGCCGGCGTGAAATCCGTCCTGCCCCACGCCAAAGTCGGCGGTCCCCACGTCACCGACCCCGGCTGGAAACAGGGCGACATTTTTATGGAGGCGTTTCTCGAACACTGTCGCTCCGGCCTCAACGCCGCGACCGGCGAAATCGGCGCACCGCTCGACTTCATCGCCTTCCACGCCAAAGGCACCACCCGCATCGATGAGCAAGGCCGCGTCGAAATGAATCTGCGCAACCAACTCCAAACCATCGAGACCTACGGCCAGATCATCGCAAATTTTCCCGAGTATGCCGCCCTCCCCATCTACATCGGCGAGTCCGATCCGGAAGGCTGCGCCGGGTGCCCCGCCACGCTTGATCCCGAACGCGACTACCGTCGCACTTCCCAATTCGCCGCCTACACCGCCGCCTCGTTTCTACGTAAACAGGACCTACTCGCCCGCACCGGCGGCAACCTGCAAGGTGCCGTCAGCTGGGCCTTCACCTTCCACGATCAACCGTGGTTCAACGGCCTGCGCGCCCTCACTACCAACGAGGTTGCCCTCCCCGTCTTCAACACCTTCAAACTCTTCGCCCGCCTCGGTCCCCACCGCGTCCAAGCCACCTCCACGGCGATGCTCGACACCGCGTCCATCATCACCTCCAGCGTGCGCGGGGCCCCCGACATCGGCGTGGTCGCCACCCGCACCGACGACGGCGCCCTGCGCATCCTGCTCTGGAATTACCACGACATCGCCGATCGTTTCGACGAGCCCACCCCGGTCACCCTGCAACTTCACGGCCTCAGCGCCGACCGCGACCTCGCCGCCGCCACCTTGACCCGGGTCGACGCCCACCACGCCAATGCCTACACCCTTTGGCAAACCCTCGGTGAACCACAAAATCCGAGCCCCGAGGACATCACTCGCCTCCACGCGGCCGCAACCCTCCAGCCCACGCCCATCTCCCCCGCATCCAGTCCAGACGACTCCTCCACCTTTGTATTCACCTTGTTGCGACAGTCCGTCGCGCTGCTCGAAATCCCAGCCTCTCGATGATTACCGATCTTTCCCGAACCACCCCGACCGGACTCACGACCGATCCTGCGCGAGCGTCCCTCATCTAAACGCTGTGCCTTATCAACGATGACACCCCGCGCCTTCGCCGCCTTCGTTCTCGCGTGTCTTCCCGCGTTCTCATCGGCCGCGGAGCCGCTCGTGCTGCACTACGACCGACCGGCCGCCGAATGGGTTGAAGCGTTGCCGGTCGGCAACGGTCGCCTCGGCGCCATGGTTTTCGGGGGCATTCATCAGGAACGCCTCCAACTCAACGAGGACACCCTCTGGGGCGGCGGCCCCTACGACCCCGCCAATCCCGAGGCCCTCGCCGCCCTGCCCGAGGTGCGCGCCCTCATCGCCGCGGGCGACTTCGCCGCCGCCCAAAAATTGGTGGACGCCAAACTGATCGCGATCCCGCGCAGCCAGATGCCCTACCAAACCGTCGGCGACCTCCTGTTCTCTTTCGCCGGCGGCGACATCACGTCCTCCTATCGCCGCGATCTCAATCTCGATACCGCCGTCGCCACCACCGCCTACACGGTGGGCACCGGGCCTTGGGCCACGTCCTACACCCGCGAGGTGTTTGCCAGCCCCATTGATCAGGTCATCGTCGTGCGTCTCACTGCCCGCCGCGGCGACCGTCCCGGTCAGCTCAACTTCACTCTGGGTATGCAAAGTCCCCAGGAGGCCACAACCCACACCGCCCACGGCGATACGCTCATCCTCGACGGGCGCAACGGCGGCTATGCCGGCATCGACGGCGCCCTCACTTTCCAGGCCCGAGCCAAGGTCATCCTCGAGGGCGGCTCCCTCCGGGCCGACGGTCAGCGACTCCACGTCAGCGGCGCCCCCTCGGCCCTCGTCATCATCGCCGCCGCCACGAGCTTTAACCGCTACAACGACGTCAGCGGCAACCCGGACGCCCGTAACGAAACCACCTTCGCTGCCGTCGCCGGCAAATCCTACGACGAGCTGCTCGCCGCCCACACCGCCGAACACCAGCGGCTCTTCCGCCGCGTATCCATCGATCTGGGACACACGCCCGCCGCCGATCTTCCCACCGACGAGCGCGTGCGCCGCTTCGCCGCGGGCAACGATCCCGCGCTCGCCGCCCTCTATTTTCAATACGGTCGCTACCTGCTCATCAGCAGCTCCCGGCCCGGCAGTCAGCCGGCCAACCTGCAGGGCATTTGGAACGACGGCCTCAATCCGCCTTGGCAGAGCAAATACACCCTCAACATCAACGCCGAGATGAACTATTGGCCGGCCGAAATCACCAACCTCGCTGAGCTGCACGAACCGTTCTTCGACCTGATCGAGGACCTCAGCGAAACCGGCGCCAAGATGGCCCGCGACCACTACGGTGCCTCCGGCTGGGTGGTCCACCACAACACCGATCTCTGGCGCGCGACCGCGCCCGTCGACGGCGCACCCTGGGGGATGTGGCCGACCGGCGGCGCTTGGCTCAGCATGCACCTGTGGGAGCATTATCAGTTCTCCCTCGACCGCGATTTTCTGGCCCGCGCCTACCCGCTCATGAAGGGCGCCGCGCAATTCTTCCTCGATACCCTCGTCGAGGAGTCCACTCACGGCTGGCTCGTCACCAGTCCGTCCGTGTCTCCAGAAAATCCCCACCACCCGGGCGTGAGCGTGGTCGCCGGTCCGACGATGGATTCGCAACTCCTGCGCGACCTCTTCACCGCCTGCATCGCCTCGGCCGAAATTCTCGGACAGGACGACACGTTCCGCGCCCGCCTCACCGCCACCCGCGATCGACTCGCCCCGTCTCAAATCGGTGCCCAGGGACAGTTGCTGGAATGGTTGGAGGACTGGGACGCCAACGCCCCCGAACCGCACCATCGCCATGTGTCGCATCTTTACGGTCTCTTCCCCAGCGATCAGATCGATGTCCTCAAAACCCCCGACCTCGCCCGCGCCGCGCGACGCTCGCTGGAGTTGCGCGGCGACGACGCGACCGGGTGGGCCATCGGCTGGCGCCTCAACCTCTGGGCGCGCCTCCACGAACCCGAACACGCCATGGGCATCCTCAAGCTCCTCCTGCGGCCCGAGCGCACGTATCCAAATCTCTTCGACGCCCACCCTCCGTTCCAGATCGACGGCAACTTCGGTGGCACGGCCGGCATCGCCGAGATGCTCCTCCAATCCCATGGGGGCCGCATTCAACTCCT